>SXSC01000181.1 GCA_005792355.1 Opitutaceae bacterium | reverse complement strand
GCCAACCCAATCCCAAGGCAAACCCTCGCCAAAGCTGGAAACAAGGCGTCGGCATGCTCAGCGAAAACCGGAAAGAAGAAGGCCTCGCCCTCAACCTATCCATCGCCGAAAACATCACCCTCCCCTGCCTCCACCGCTTCGGCCCCGCCGGCACCATCTCACCCGCCAAACAAAACGCCGCCTCCATCCGCTGGATCGAAAAACTCGGCATCAAATGCCAGGGACCCGCCCAACCCATCGGCGCACTCTCCGGCGGCAACCAACAAAAAGTTGTCCTCGGTAAAGCCCTCATGACGGAGCCCGCCGTCGTTCTGCTCGACGAACCCACCCGCGGCATCGACGTCGGCGCCAAGCTGGAAGTTTACGAACTCATCAACCAACTCACCGCCGAGGGCCGGGCGGTGATCATGGTTTCGAGCGAACTGCCCGAGCTGATGGGGATGAGCGATCGGATCATCATGCTGGCCGGCGGACGAATCGGCGGAGTGTTTTCGCGCGAGGAGTTTTCGCAGGAAAAATTGCTCGCCGCCGCGATGGCCCGTGGCGCAAGCGCCACGGCAATGACCAATGCCCAAGGACCAATGACCAATGAGAAATACCAACTTCAATCTTGAGGAGCGCACCGCAGTTTTCGCTGAACGAATTATTGAGTTTTGTCTCAAGCTGCCAATCGGACCAGTTTCGTCGCCGATCATCACCCAGCTCGTAGCGGCTGGTACGAGAATCGGGGCGAACTATTGCGAAGCGGATGAGGCCGAATCGAAGAAAGACTTTCGTCACAAGATCGCGATTTACCGCAAGGAAGCGAAGGAAACGAAGTACTGGCTGCGGATGATTGCGAAGGCGGTGCCCACCCGAAAAGTCGACGCGCGGGAGTTATGGTCCGAGGCGAAGGAGCTGCACTTGATTTTCTGCGCGATCATCCGTACCGCGGATCAAAACCTCCGCAAGGAACGCCTCGCCAAAACCCCGCCCGTGGAAACAAATCTCTGACCATTGGGCCTTGGGCCTTGGTCATTAAACGTCGTTCACTCTCCGAAGGATTCATGATTTCCCGTCCGCCGCTCCGCAACCTCGCCATGCCGCTCGCGCTGATCGGCATCTGCGTTTTTTTTGCGCTGCACGAGAGCGCGTTTCTCGGACCGCGCAATCTTACCCAGCTGATCGTCGAGTTCTCCATCACCGGCACGCTGGCGCTGGGGATGTTCATGATCCTCCTCACGGGACAGATCGATCTTTCGGTGGGCAGCGGAGTCGGCCTCATCGGGGGAATCGCCGCGGTGTTGGTCTTTCAACACGGCTGGCCCGCCCCGTGGGCGATGCTGGCCGCCGCCGCCGTCGCGATCCTGCTCTGGACCCTGATGGGCGCGCTCATCGTGCGACAGCGCATCCCGTCCTTCATCATCACGCTGGGCGGTCTCTTGATCTTCAAGGGGCTTTTCTGGCTCGTGATTCAGAATTCCACCGTGCCGGTCGCGCGCGGGGATCGGGACAACCTCTACTCGCTGCTCACGACCTACTATCTGCCCGCGAAAGTCGGCCTCGGCCTCGCGTTGGCGGTGCTCCTGGGACTTGGGCTCACCACCTGGCGCAGCCGCGTCGCGCGCCTCGCCTCTGGCCTGCCCGTGCGTTCGCTGCCGGTCATGGCCGGCGCGGGCCTCGCCGCCGTCGGCGGGATCGTCGGATTGGTGGTGCTCTGCAACCAGTTTCGCGGGGTCCCGCTTACCTTGCTGATTCTCGCCGCGACCGCCGGGATCGTTTATTTCCTCACGTGTCATACGCCCTTCGGACGCTATCTCTACGCCATCGGCGGCAACGAGGAGGCGGCGGTGCTCTCCGGCATCGCGGTCAACCGCGTGCTGATCGGCGCGTATGTGCTGATGGGGGTGACGGTGGCGCTGACCGGCTTTATGACCACGGCCTACTCCGGCGCGTCGACCACGACGGTGGGCGACCTGATGGAACTCGACGCCATCGCCGCCTGCGTCATCGGCGGCACGGCGCTGCGCGGCGGCCGCGGCTCGGTCGGCGGAGTGATCTTCGGCGCCCTCATCATGACGGCGCTGCTCAACGGCATGACGCTCCTCGCCGTGTCGCCCGAAATCAAGTTCATCGCCCGCGGCGCCGTGCTCACCCTCGCCGTGTGGCTCGATGTAGTTCTGGGCCGGGCCAAGAACTAAAACTTAGCTTTCCGCGCCGCGCGGAAAGCTCTCAGAAGAACTTTTTCGCCTTCTCGAAAAACGAACGCGACGTCGGCTCGTTGGCATCACCGCTCACCCGCGCGAACTCTTCGAGAATCCGCCGCTGGTCGGCCGATAGGGCGGTGGGTACCTCGACCTGCACCCGCACGAGCTGATCGCCCTGCGCGCCTCCGCGCAAACTCGGAATGCCCTTGCCGCGCAGCCGGAAGGTGGTGCCACTCTGCGTCGCCGGAGGAATTTTCAAGGAAGCTTTGCCGGACAAAGTGGGCACCTCGATCGGCCCGCCGAGCGCGGCGAGGGTAAACTTGATCGGGATTTCGCAAAAGAGATCCTCGCCCTGGCGCTCGAACAACTCGTGTTCCTTCACCGTGAGCACGATGTAAAGATCACCGGCTTGACCACCGGCCAGACCCGCCTCGCCGTTGCCCGCCGAACGCAACCGCGAGCCGGTGTCGACGCCGGGCGGGATGCGCACGTTGAGCTTGGTGGACTTCGGCACGCGGCCCTCGCCGCGACAGCCGCTGCACGGCCGTTCGATCTTGGTGCCCGCGCCGCCGCACGTCGGACACGTCTGCGTGAAGGTGATGATGCCACCCGAACGGCGGATTTGCCCGGCGCCGCGACACGTCGGGCACGTGACCCGCTTGGTGCCCGGCTCCGCCCCCGTGCCGGTGCAGCGCTCGCACGTCATGTTCTTGCGGAATGAAATCTCCTTCTCCATCCCCCGGGCCGCTTCCTCGAGCGTCAGCTCAAGATCATAGCGCAAATCGGCCCCGTCGCGACCGCCCTCGCCGCCCCCACCGGAAAACATCTCCTCAAAAATGCCGCCACCCCGGCCACCCTGTTGTCCGAATACTTCCCGGAAAATATCAAACGGATCGTGGAATCCGCCGCCCGCACCCCGCGGCCCGGCGGGGGCGCCGCCTCCGCCCTCGAAGGCCGCCGGCCCGTAGCGATCATAGGCCGCGCGCGTGTCCGCATCGGTGAGCACTTCGTAGGCGTGCGAGACTTTCTTGAACATCTCCTCGGCCTCCTTGTTGCCGGGATTCTTGTCCGGATGAAATTGCACCGCCTTCTTGCGGTAGGCTTTTTTGAGCTCTTCCGCCGTGGCGCTTTTTTCGACTCCGAGCAACTCGTAGTAATCTTCCTTGGCCATGGTTTAGTGGATCATTTCTTCTCCGGACCGCTCGAGACGACAACGGACGCGGGACGCAGCAGGCGCCCGTTGAGCAAATAGGCGGTCCGGACCGCCGTGAGCACGTGCTCTTCCGGCACCTCGCCGCTGGGCTGGTGCGAGATCGCCTCGTGTTGGTGCGGGTCGAACGGCTGGCCCACGGGATTGACTTCCTTGAATCCATGGTTCGCCAGGGCGGACTTGAGTTGCGCGAGCACGAGATCGACACCACCGACCAGCGATTTCAAATCCGCGTTGGGCTGCCGGGCGGCGGCAATCGCGAAGCCGAGCGTATCGAGCACCGGGAAAACATCCTCCAGCACGCGGCCGGTCGCAACCGTCCGGAGTTCGTCCTTTTCCCGTACGGTGCGGCGCCGGAAGTTCTCCAAATCCGCCGAGGCTCGCAGGAACCGGTCGAGATTTGCCGCCGCCTCCGCCTTCGCGGCGGCCAGCTGCGCTGCCAGATCGGCCGGGACTGCACCCGTCGCCGGCACGGCGGTTTCGACCACGGACGGGGCGGCGTCAGGAGCAGAGTGGATGGCTGGATCTTTGATTTCGGGCTCAGGCATGATGCAAAAGAGGGGCGAACTAACTACGGCTTTCCGTAATCTTCAAGCTGCACCTTTGGGGCCCCGCTGCTTTGCCCGCGGCCCGGCGCCGCCCTCGCTCGACGGGCTCATCCCGAGAAATTCTCGGTCACGAGCATGATCGTCGTCGCTTCGGCGCTAAACGTAAACGCACCCGCCAGCGGCGCGAGCACGTTGTCGCCCCGGTTCAGCTTCAGGCCAAAGGGCGCGCGCGTGCCACCCCCTTCTCCCGTGGCCCGCACGGTTCCGCTGACCACACTGAGCAGGCGCGGTTGCTCGCCGGCGCGCAGGTGCAGACGCTCCCCGGCTCCGAGCACCGCGCGGCGAATCCGGAATTCCGCACAGTCGGCAATCACGCCGGAAGTTGGCGCGGCGCGCATGGGCGCCGGCTCGAAATCCGTCCAGTCGATCGAGCGGAGCGAGGATGGGACATGCAGTTGCCGCGGCTGGCCATCCAACCCGGCCCGCCCCCAATCGAAAACACGATACGTGGTGTCGGAGTTTTGTTGGATTTCCAGGATCAGGTTTCCCGCATCGATGGCATGCACCTGGCCGCTGCGCACCAGGATGGAGTCTCCGGCGGCGACCCGGAAATGATGCACACAGTGCTCGACCGTGTTGTCGCGGATGGCCTGCTCAAATTGCCCGCGGGTCACACCCCGCCGCAAACCGACGATCAGTTCCGCCCCCGGCGCGGTATCGGCGATGTACCAATTTTCTGTCTTGGGCTCACCCTGCAGTTCGGCGGCGACCGCCGCCGGAGGATGGACCTGGAGGCTGAGCCGCTCCCGGCAATCGAGCCACTTGACCAAAATGGGGAACGGCCGGTCACCCGGCCAGGCCGGACCCATGATGTCGGCTGGATGCCTCGCCATCAGGCTGCGCAACGTCTGCCCGTCATGCGCCCCACCCTGGACAATCGACTGCGCTTCGGGGCGATCAACGATTTCCCAGCTCTCGCCGATGGGATCTCCCGCGGGCAGTGCCCGACCCAACGAAGTGGCCAACGCCCGGCCGCCCCAAACGCGTTCTTGGTAGAGAGGATGAAAGCGGAGTATTTCGCGCATGGCAGTGACGAGTTTTTTGTGAAAAAGCGCCGGGGGTGTTTACATTTGACCGCCGGTCTCGTTAGCTTGGAATTCGCCACAAGTACGCAGAGATCCACACAAATGCCCAAGCCAGAGACTTCAAACCCAAACGCGGGCCCTTCATTTCAAGGCTCGCGCTACCACCCGAACTGGGTGGCGGCGTTGGTCTGTTTCTTTTTCGGCGCCTATCTGGCGGTCGCGCTCATCGCCTACGACCCGGCCCAAAGCCCGTTTGACCATCAGCCGGCACCCTCCGCCAAAAATCCGGCGGGCATCATTGGGGCCTACGCCGCGGCAAGTCTGCTGCGGGCCGTCGGCGCGTGCTCGTGGTTTGTCCCTCTCTTTCTGATCTGGATGCTCATTGTTTCGATCCGCAACTCGAAGCTGGTGACCAGCGGGCGCTTCATCGCCATGGCCATTGCGATCCTCAGCTCCTCCGGTCTCGCCGCCATGTTCGTGGATCAAGCCTGGAAGACGAACTGGTTTCCCAACGGCCCGGGCGGGCTCGTGGGCCTCTGGCTTTATCACGGTTTCCTGCGCAACGCCCTCGGCCCCTTCGGTTCCGGCCTGATTCTGGGAACCATTTACGTCGGCGCCCTGCTTTTCATCTTCACTCGAGATATTGGCGGCGAGTTCGAGAAAATCTTCACCAACTTTGGCCAGTGGCGCGCCGACCGGGCGAAACTGAAGGCTGCGCGCGAGGAGGAGCGACGCCAGGAAAAGGAAGCCAGGGCCAAGCAGAAAATCGCGGCGGCGGCGGTTACCGCCACCACGACACCGGCCCCCGCAAACGTGGCGGCCGCCCCGGTGGGGCCCAGCGGAAAGAAAACTTTTGTACCAAAATCGAACGAAGATCCACTCGCCAAGAGCCCCGCCCCGCGGGCCGTCGAACCGATCGCAGCCGCCGCGGCCAAGCCCGTGCTTCCTCCCCCGCCTCCCACCGCCAAACCGGAGCCGAAGCCCGCCGCGCCGCCGAAGCCCGCCACAGCCAGTCCGGACGTGGGAGAAACCGCGACCGACCCCAAGTCCCTGGCCGTAGGCGCCGCGGGGAGAGTCGAACTCAACATCGTCAAGTCGGAGGAGCCGAAGAAGGCCTCCAAGCTCTCGCTCCCCCAGAGCGACGACGCCAACTACCAGTTTCCACCCCTCACGTTGCTCAAGGAGCAAGTCCGGCCCGCCTCCAGCAACAGTATCGATGAGCACCGGCAGAACGCGGAAAACCTCCTCCGAATCTTGGGTGAGTTTGGCGTCGAGGTAACGCTCGGCGAGATTCACGTCGGCCCGGTGATCACCCGCTATGAAGTCGTGCCGGCTGCCGGCGTGCGCGTGGAGAAGATTGCCGGCCTCGACAAGAACATCGCCCTCGGCATGCGGGCACAGTCCGTGCGCATCCTCGCCCCGATTCCCGGCAAGGCCGCCGTCGGGGTGGAGGTGCCCAACCTGCACCCGACGCCGGTCGGCATGCGCGAGCTGCTCGAGAGCGAAGACTGGGCCGGAGTAAAATCAGAGATCCCGATCGCGCTCGGTAAAGATGTCTCCGGCAAGCCGCTCATCTCCGATCTTTCCAAGATGCCTCACCTGCTGATCGCCGGGGCGACCGGTTCCGGCAAGTCAGTCTGCATCAATTCCATCGTCGCCTCGATTCTCTTTTCCAAGAGCCCCAAGGATCTCCGGCTGATCATGGTCGATCCCAAGGTCGTCGAGTTGAAGATCTTCAATTCGCTGCCGCACATGCTGATTCCGGTCGTCACCGAACCGAAAAAAGTTCCGGCCGCGCTGAAATGGCTGCTCGGCGAGATGGAGCAGCGTTACCAGATTTTCGCAAAGGCCAACGTGCGCAATATCGTCGGCTTCAACGGCCGCAAGAAATCGGCCCCACCGCCTCCGGTGGAGGCCCAGGCGTCGTTGACCGGCGTGGATCCCCTCGACGATATCGAGATCCCCGATCGCCTGCCCTACATCGTCGCGATCATCGACGAACTCGCCGACCTCATGATGGTGGCGCCGGCCGAGATCGAGACGAGCATTGCCCGCCTAGCCCAACTCGCCCGCGCCGCCGGCATCCACCTCATCATCGCCACCCAACGCCCGTCGGTAAACGTCATCACCGGCGTGATCAAGGCCAACCTGCCGTCCCGCATCGCGTTTCAAGTGGCTTCACAGGTGGATTCGCGGACCATCCTCGACACCAAAGGGGCGGATACGCTGATCGGGCGCGGCGACATGCTGTTCTCACCTCCCGGCACCTCGCGCCTGGTGCGCGCGCAAGGCGCGTTTGTGTCCGACGAGGAAGTGCAGGAGCTGGTGGAGTTCCTCAAGCGAAACGGGCCGCCGCAATATGCGCAGTCGGTGCAACAGCACATCGACCGCGCGGCGAAGGAGGACGAGGAGGACGGTGACGACACCGCAGGCGACGGCGAGGCGGGTGACGATGAAGATTTGTACCAGCAGGCCGTCGAAGTGCTCAAGTCCACGAAACGCGCCAGCACCTCCATGCTCCAGCGCCGGCTCCGCATCGGGTACAATCGGGCCGCCCGGATCATGGAGATCATGGAGGACAAGGGCATCGTGGGTCCGGAGAACGGCTCCAGCCCACGGGAAATCCTCGTGGACCTCGACACGCTATGAATCCATCCTCCCCGCGTCGCCTGCCCAATCGGAAAGCCGGGTTGCGTCGCCGCAGCCGCTCGGGTCATTGGTGTCTTTCATGGTGACTTCGCGCCCCTTCCCTTTTAACTGAAACCTATGCAGACCATCGGCGAACGGCTTGAGGAAGCGCGCAAGAAGAAGGGCATCTCCATTCGGGAAGCCGCCGAGGCGACCAAGATCCGCGGAGACTATCTGCAAAAATTCGAGAGCAACCATTTCGACATCGGGCTGACCGAAATCTATACGCGGGGGTTTCTCCGGACGTATGCGAATTTTCTGAAGCTGCCCGCTGATCGCATCGTCAACGACTACGCCGCTTTGGGCCGCAACGAAGTGCGCCCGCGGGCGGCCAGTCGGGAAATCTACGGTCGGGTCGACGTTACCACCGTCGCCGCCGAGGAAAGCGAGCGGTCGGCCGCGGCTGCGGAGTCAGCCGAGCCCGCTTCGCCCGCGACCCGACCGACACCCCAGCGCAATCGCGCCGGAAGCTCGCTGCCGACCGGCCCCGATCCCGCGCTCGTCTTCAAGTACACGAAGTGGGTCTTCATCGGAGTCGTCGTGCTGTTCGTCGGCTTCACCCTCAAGGCGCTGTTCTCCGGCGGGTCCACCCCGGCCGCCACGACCAAGGCCACCGCTCCGAAAAGTCCGGTCCTCGGGCTCGTCGCCACTCATCCCGTGCAGGTGACCGTGCGCAGGAAAAACGCCGACGAGAGCGAAGGTGAACTGCTTTTCTCCGGCATGTTGCACACCGGCGATTCAAAATCCGTGCCGCGCACCGGAGCGCTGTTCATCGAGGCCAGCGCGGCGGAAAACCTGCAGATCGAGATCAACGGCAAACGCCACAATCTCGGCCAACTGCTCGGCAACGGCTACCAGCGCGGCCAGTTGCCGTCGCCGTAGTTCGGGCGGCCGCCCACTTGCGGATTTTTCGCGAACCGGGGCCGTCCGGCAGCCGGCCTGGAGCTTCGCCGTAGGCGTTGCAGATCTCGACACCCTCGCCCAATCCGGACCAACCCGAGCGAATCTTGCCCATCGCATGAGCGGCGATCGAATTCTCTTCCGGCCGATGTTCTCGGCAACCTGGCGGCAGCTGAAGGATTTTTCCGGGCTCGGCGACGCCACCTATCTGTGGCCGAGGTGGCTCGTGCTGCGCGGAGTTGGGCTCCTGTTTGTCGTGATTTTCACCGGCATCATCCAGGAGAGCGCATCGCTCGTGGGACCCCGCGGCCTCGCGCCGCTGCCCGGACTGATTGCCCAACTCCAAGCCGCCGCACCGGGACCAGTCGAGGCGTTTCTCCGCGCGCCCACTCTGTTCTGGTTTAACGCGAGCCCCGGCATGGTCCGGCTCCTCGAATGGGCCGGGCTGGTATCCGCTCTGGCTCTCGTGCTTAACCTGTGGCCCAGAATGGCGCTCTTCGTGTGCTGGGCGATCCTGCTGTCATTCGCCAACGGCTGGGTGGTGTTCTCCGACCCCCAGATTGACTGGCTGATGCTGGAGACGACGCTGATCAGCATTCCGTTCGCGCCATCCGGGTACCGTCCCGGGCTGGGCGTCCACTCGCCGCCGCGCCCGATCGCGTCTTTCATGATGCGATGGCTGCTGTTCCGGGTGATGTTTGAGAACGGGCTGTCCAAGCTGATCCATGCCGACCCACGCTGGTACGACCTCACAATTCTCGACGACTTCTACGAAAGAGCCCCGTGTCCGACGTTTCTTGGCTACCTCGACCACCAGTTGCCGCACTTCTGGCACGTCGGCGAGATCGGACTGACGTATCTGGCGGAGTTAATTGCCCCGCTGGTGGCGGTTTTCGGCGGACGCCGCGGACGCTGGTGGGCCTTCGCGTGCTGGACGATTTTTCAAATCGGCATCCAGGCGACCTGCAATTTCGGCTGGCTCAACACCGCGGCGATCGCGCTCGGCCTCCTGCTGCTCGACGATCAGATGCTGTCCGACGCCACCCGGTTCCTACGGCTGCGGCGGCTGGTCCCGCGCCTGACGGCTCCTGGAGCGATCCAGACGGCGCCCGTCATCGGGCCGTGGCGCCGGCCTGGTCTGCGTTTCGCGTTGGGGACCCATTTCTACCTGACCGTGGTCTACTTCATCGTCCTCAGCTGCAAGGTGCCGGAGAACGCGTTCATGGAAACGGTCAACCGGCCGCTGCGCTACCTGTTCCAGGGCTTCGGCAGCGTGAACGCCTACGGACTTTTCGCGTGGCTCAGCGAGGCGCACGAGGTGGTCGAATTCACGGGCTCGAACGATGGTGGCCAGACGTGGCGGGCCTATGACTACCGGTATTTTCCGCAGCGCGACGACCGCATTCCTCCATTCCTTGCTCCGCGGTTCCCGCGCTTCGAGGCGGCCCTGCAGATTGAGCTGAGTACCCGCGACAAACCGACCACCCTCTATGCGCTCACGGCGATCCGGCTGCTGGAGCGCAGCGCGGAGGTGACGCGGCTCTTTGAGCGCGACCCGTTTCCCGACCGCGCGGTGCAGATGATTCGACTGCAGGTCTACCGGCTGACTTTCACCGATCTCGCCACGTACCGGGCGACGCGGCGCTTCTGGCACCGGCGTTATGTCGGGGAGTATCTGCCGATGAAGTATCTGACACCCGCGGGGGAAATCCGAGAGGCGTCCACGACCTTCGACCAGCTGTATGTGCAGGCAGCGTACGGCAATCCCGCCGCCCAGAACCATCTCGGCTTCCTGTACGTCAGCGGCGAGGAGGGCGTGACCCAAGACGGTGCGGCCGCAGCGAAGTGGTTTCGCCTGGCCGCCGATCAGGGTGTGGCCGGCGCCCAGTTCAACCTCGCGCTGATCTATGCGAACGGCAATGGCGTACCGAAGGATAGCATCCAGGCGGCGCATTGGTGCCGCCTGGCGGCCGAGCAGGGGTTGGCCGACGCCCAGGTCCGGCTTGGTGTCATGTACATCCAGGGTGAGGGCGTGCCGAAGCAGGAGATTGAGGCGCTGGTCTGGTTCAGGGTCGCGGCGCTCTCCGGCCAGGCCAACGCCGCGAAGCACCAGGCCATCGTTGAATCCCGGGTGGGGCCGACCGCCGCATTCGCCGCCGGGCAACGCAGCTCGGTTATTTTTGCTGAAATCGAAGCGCGGAAGAAACGTCTCCGTAACTAAACCACAGCCATGACTGAACTCGTTCCGCATATTGTGGTCAGCGGTTGTCTCGGTGCCCTCATCGGCCTCATCCGCCAATGGGGCGAACAACACGAATCCGAACCCGGTGAATTCGCGGGACTGCGCACCCATTCGTTCTGGGCCGTGCTCGGCTGCCTCGGAGCCTACGCCAGTGGCAACCACGCGCCATACGCGTTGCCTGTCGTGTTGCTGGTGGTTCCCGCCCATTTGATTGCGCAGGACGCGAACCGCCGTGACCCCAACCACGGCAGCACTTCGTTTTCGGGGGCCCTGCTGACCATCCTGTGTGGCGCGCTCGTTTTCTGGAACGAAACCCGCGCTGCCGTCATCGTCGCCGCGCTGACCATGGTCGTGCTCGGTTCGAAACAACCCATCCACACGTGGGCGCGCGAACTCACGGCGAAGGATATCCGCGCAACCCTGCAATTTGTCGCAATCTCCGGGGTGATTCTGCCTTTGGTCCCGGACCGACCCATGGGGCCGTATGCCGCATTCAATCCTTTTTCCACCTGGCTGATGGTCGTGCTCATCTCGGGACTCGGCTTCGCTGGTTACGTCGCCATCCGCGTCATTGGGCCCCGCGCCGGCATTCTGCTGACGGGCGTGTTTGGCGGACTCTCGTCGAGCACGGCCAGCACGCTCGCCTTCAGCCGGCGCAGCCGCGAGGAGCCGGACCTCGCGGAGCACTACGCCCTGGCAGTCGTGGCCGCCTGCACGATGATGCTCCCGCGCGTGCTGGTGGCGATCGGGTTGATCAATCCCAATTTCGCCCCTTCCCTGCTCGTGCCGTTTTCTCTCATGGCATTGCCCGGAGTCGTTTACATCACCTGGGTTTGGCTGCGCCGCCGGCCCACGTATCGAACCGGCGATACGCCCGAACTCGGCAACCCTCTCGGCCTCGCCCTCGCGATCAAATTCGCCGCGCTCTATGCCGGGATCGCCTTCCTGGTGCAGATTTTTCTCAAGCAGGGCTGGACCGACGGCCTGCTGCCCCTGAGCTTCGTTTCCGGCCTCACCGATCTCGACGCCATCGCGCTCTCGATCTCACGGGAACAGACGGCCGACCACGCCGTGCCCGGTGTCGCCGTCCAAGCGATCGTCCTGGCGGCCGTCGCCAACACCCTGCTCAAGGCCGGCCTGGCCATCACCCTGGGATCGCGGGGCCTGAAGCCGCGCATCGCCTCGGTGCTCGGGGCCACCGCCGCCACGGGGCTCGCGTGGATGTTTTTCAAGCGGTGACAGCTCCCGACCGCGCCCCTCATTCCGACGTTGCCTGGACTTGTCGGACGCTGTTGGGTTGCTCCGATTTCCGCATCGATCGCCCGCGCCTAACCCGGAAATTTCACCGTTATGAAAAAATCTTTCAGAGAAATTTCCGTCTGCCCTGCGGGCAGAGCGACTTCGTCGCGGTTGGCCCCGACGAAGTCGGCCCGTCAGCGCGAAGATTTCACACCTCTAACTGTGCAAGCTTCGGGCTAACCTTGCCGCCCCGTCATGCCATCTTCCTCTTCTCTTGCCGCCAACACCGCCGCCTACACCGGTGAATCCGACGGCCAGCTCATCACCTATCTGAATCTGAAGCTCCGCGAAATCGGGCAACCCGGACTTGCCACCCCGACCGGAGCCAGCGACGGACTCGCCCCCCTCGTTGATCACGTCCTCGCCCTCAGCCGCGAAAAGGACCGCGCCCTCGCCCGCCACCTTTGCCCCGTCGATCAACGGCTGCAAAATTTCCTCTACGATCAACTCGAGGCCGGCCCCGATCTGGAGGGCGACGTGCCGCGCCTTCCTGCCACGACTCTCGTCCTTGACCGTCCGGGGCTGGCCCGTGTCCTCTCACTCCCCCCCGGCGCCAATCATCACCGGAGCGAGATCCTCTCGTCGCATCGCGTGCGCCAGGGCGTGCTCCACAATCCGCGCAGCGACCGCCGCACCACCCAGGGCATTTTCCACCTCGCCGATTTCGGGCTGCCCGTGCCCGACGACAAGAAAGCCGTGCCCGCCGCCGTCTTCGGCCGGCTGCTGCGCCACGCCCTCAACCCGCCGGCTGAGTTGCTGCGCCTCCCGTTCACCGCGAACGCGCCGGCTCCGGCCGAGTGCTTCGTCACCCTCCACCTGCGGCCGGTCGTGTGCCCCGCCGTGCCCGGCTTCACCGCGCAACGCGCGATGGAAACGCGCTTCTTCGCCCCCGGCGCCCTGGTCGCCAATCTCGACTTCGTCGAACGCATCTTCGGCAACGCCGGCGATCCGCACCTGCCGGAAAACGACGCCGCCCTGGATCCCGTCGGCTGGAGTGGCCACACCGGCTGTGTCATCCTCGCGACCCACCTCAATCGCTTCACCAAGCGCGAACTCGGCCTGCCCCCGCGGGATCAGGCCACCGCCCGGCAGCGGCGCGATGGCATGTGCTGGCAGGATCCCGCCGAGCTCTACAACGACGGCGTCGCCTTCAAGCTCTCCGCCCGGCACCCCGGCGGCGTAATCCTCACCCTCGCGGGCGTAATAAGTGACGGTCAGCGCATTGCCCTCCCGCAGCGCGACCCAGCCGATGATGCCGGCGCCCTCGGGGTCGGCCACTCGAACCAACATGTCGCGGGTGG
>SXSC01000180.1 GCA_005792355.1 Opitutaceae bacterium | reverse complement strand
GCGTACGACTCAGCAGCTCAATCCAGCGGCGGAACAAAAGGAAACTGCAGGACCTCCCACAGATTCAGAAAGACCACAGATGCGAACCCCGGCATCCGACCATCTGCGGTCTTTCTGAATCTGCGGGAGGCCGCCTTTGCAAAGGGAGACCACACCCTTGACGTCCGTTGGAATCTCGCGCGCAGCCACTACGCCTCGGCGCTGACGCCGCCGGATGACGCCGCCGACCGCGAGAAGCGCGCCGCCGCCCTCCGCCAAGCCATCGCGCTGCTCGACGAATCCACGGACGAGGCGAAGCAGCTCTCCGAAGCCCGCGAACTCCGCCGCCTGATCGACGAGGAACTGGCGCGGCTGGGGCGGAAGTGAGGGACGATGCCGAACTTCTCACAGTGCCTCCCCCGGTTGACGATCGCGCCATTTCCCGCACCCAGTCTCGAACCATAAACGCGGAGCTAGCGGAGCTAGCAACTCAAGCCTCCGCGGACTCCGCGCCCTCCGCGTTTCAAATCAATGGAATGGGGAAAGAGGAATATCGCCCCGCCTGACTCCTCCGAAGCACGTTACTCCCCGACCAAGCGCAGTGCTTCGCGCCGCACGGCGGGCGATAGGTAGAGTCCGGCTTTGGTCGCGGCATCGAGCACCGCCGCCAGATTCGGAGTGAGTCTTGCACGCTTGGCGCGCATCAAGATTCCGACCGTGCCGCACACCGTTACCCCGAACACGTCGGCGCAGCGGCGGGCGGCGCGATCATCTAGGATCGCGGTAAAACCCGGATTGCGGCGGGCCCACGTCAGCACCGCGCGTTCGCCGGCCCCAAGGTCCCACGCCGCAATTTCCGGGTCGATTTGATCAATCGCGCGCACGTGCGGGGCGCCGACTGCCTGCAGCCACCGGCGCGCGGCATCTCCTGGCGGACCGTTTTCGATTTCCTGCGCGACTCCGGAGGGAATCACGACTTCGGTCGCCAGTTGATCCAGCCAGTCGAGGTGGCCGAGTTTGCCGAGGCAGATCAGCGGCGAGGCGTTGACGACCCACTTGTCGGGACCGGCCATCGACGGCACTCAGGACGGGCCGAGTTCGCGGGCAAGTTCGCCCGGCTCGACTTGGAAGGGCGAGACGCGGAAGCGTTCGAGCGCGGAGATGAAGTCGGCGCGGCTGAGGCCGGCCAGTTCGGCGGCCTTCTCTTGGGAAAACTTGCCCAGCTCATACCATTTTACCGCAGCGGTCAGGCGCAACTCGGCCGCAAACTCCGCCTTGCTTTGGCGCAGCGCGGAAAAGGCGCCGTCCGGCAGATCGATGGTGATTTGCGTGCTCATCCCGGAGTTGAACCTAGGCGCGATGGCCGACGATGCAACGGCTTTCTCCAATCCCATCGCGGGACCAACCCGGATCCGCAGTGGCTGGCCATCGCACTCGCCCGACAGGGACGGCTGGCCGAAGCGGCCGACGCGATCGCGCGAAGCAAAATGCAGGACCTGCAGACCGCCTACGCGAAAGGAGACCACACCCTTGATGTCGGTTGGGATCTCGCGGGCAGCCACTACGCCTCGGCGCTGACGCAACCGGACGACCCTGCCGGCCGCGAGAAACGCGCCGCCGCCCTCCGCCAAGCCATCGCCCCGCTCGACGAATCCACGGACGAGGCGAAGCAGCTCTCCGAAGCCCGCGAACTCCGCCGCCTGATCGACGAGGAACTGGTGAAGCATTGACTTGCCGACGTCGACCGACGCACTAGCCTCCGCGTCATGAGCACCGTTCAGGAAATCGAACTGGCCGCGATGAAACTCTCGGCGAAAGAGCGCGGGCAGCTGGCCGAGCGCCTGTTCGAAAGCTTGGAATCCAAACGCGAAAAGAAAATCGCCGAGACGTGGGCGGACGAAGCCGTGGCGCGCTCCGTGGCCTTCCGCAAGGGCCGGCTCAAAGCCGTGCCGCTGCGCCATGCCTTCGGTTTTGAGGTATGAACATCGAGGTTCTCGACCTCGCACGACAGGAGTTCGACGAAGCCTTTGTTCACTACGAATCGCAACGCCAGGGTCTGGGTGAGGCGTTGCGCGCCGCCGTCAAGGTTCAGGTGACGAAAATCAAGGCGCATCCCGATGCCTGGATGCTCGTGCGCCCCGGCATCAGAAAATACCTCGGCCACCGCTTCCCTTACGATGTCATCTATCAACGAATCGGCGACGACCTGCTGATTCTCGCCCTGGCGCACAAGCGCCGCGCTCCGTCGTATTGGGTGGATCGCATCAAGAAGTGAGCGGTAGCGACGCCGCCGGCCGCGAGAAACGGGGCGCCGCCCTCCGGCAGGCCCGAGCGCTGCTCGATGAATCCACGGAGGAGGCAAAGCAGCTCTCGGAAGCACGCGAATTCCGCCGCCTGATCGACGAGGAGCTCGCGACGCTCGAACGGAGGTGAGAGGGACCTTTTGCGGACACCTGGTCAGTCACGGTCGACGGCCTTGCCGCAAAGCCATACCGGCCTTGACCGCCGAAACTCGTCTGGGCAAGTTCCCGGCATGCCGCAAAAGACCATCAGCGTTGATCTCGAGGCTTAGCGCACGCTCAGATCCGCCCGGCAGTCAAAACACGAATCCTTCTCCGCCGTGATCAAGCGTGCAATCGAGCGGCCGCCGGCGGGAAATTTTTCCGACCTTCTGGAGCAGCTAAAGGAGTTTGAGGGCACGGGGGTTTTCTCACCCGCGGAGCGCGCCGAGTTCCGCCGCCGGCAACGCCAGCCGCTGCGTTCCCGCGCGCGGGTGACCCGGCCCGGCCCTGCTTCTTGACACGAGCTACCTGATCGACCTCGAAGAGGAGCTCTCCGAGCGGAAGTTTGGTCCGGCGCTGGCGTTCGCGCATGCCCACCGCAGCTCGGCACCGCACATCAGCATCATCACCCTCGGCGAACTCGCGGCCGGAGCCGGCGACGAGGGCAACACGCGTCGCTTCCTCGCCCGTTACCGGGTGATTACGCTCAAGCCGGAGATCGCCTATCTCGCCGGCCGCCTTGAGCGCGCGCTTTCCGCCAAGGGCCAGCGGCTGGGTGAAAACGACAACTGGATCGCAGTCACGGCCCTCTACTATGGCGAGCCGATCGTGACGAATGACAACGATTTTGTCCGGGTAACCCGAGCTGGCCTGCCGCTCAAGGTTCTGCGTTATTGAAAAGCCGGCCATTGCGCTTACCCGTCAAGGACGACTGACCGCAGCGGCCGACTGCTGCCCGCATCGCGCATCGCCGGAGCAAAGGTAGGAAGATTTTTTGGGTAAGAAACTTTTCCTACCAGTCGCAGAAGAGCTCGGGCGGCAGTGAACGCGAAGCGCGCGGAGGACGCGGAGCGACCAACTCACGCCTCCGCGGGCTCCGCGTCCTCCGCGTTTCAAAACCGGCTGGTCCGCCGGAGGCATGGTTATCCAACCGCTGGCTGGCGACCGCTGGTCACCGCCGGTTGGGCGGGTGCTCGTCCTTCCGACCGGATTCATCACCATGACGATGCACCGCGGGGAATCCCGGGCGCAGCATTGACTTGCCGGCTTCAACCGGCACACCACCCGCCCCGCCATGAACACCGTGCAGGAAGATTCATTCGTGATCGGTTCGAGCCCCCCAAAAAAAACCGATTCAGCTTGGTTCGGTGGAAGGGTTGATGACTGGAGCCTGGGGGAGGTTCGCGCCGTACGCTTACGGCATTGCTGACCGCGCGAACACGTCGCGCAACAACTGGTTCGCCGCCTCCACCAAGAGCGTCCCGCATTCATCCGTGCCGGCGCCGGCCACTCCCACTTCGTAGCCGCCGCGCGCCTTTTCGCCGGGCATGCCCACGTAGTGCACGCCGCCGCCGTTGGTGTAGCCGAGCACGAGCGTTTGCGGAAACGGCGACTTTTCCCGAATCGCCAGCCCGAGTTCCGTCATCGGCTCGCCGGGCAATCCGACAATCGCGAGCGGGCCGCACACGATGACTTGAATCTCCGCGTTAACGCTTTCGGCGCCGAGGCGTTCTTTCGCCGCCGGCATCAGCGGCAGTTTCACCAGCGTCCGCCCCGTTTGCAGCGGCGCCACCTTGAGTTTCACCGCAAATTTCGCGGCGACCTGCGCCTTCGCGGTGAAACCGGCGGCCATCTCCGTCACCGCCGCAGCACCGCGACGCCACGGATTGATGTCACCGCCGCAGCCTTGAAGAAAAAGCGCTTCCCCGCCAAACGCCGCACTCAGCGCGACCGAGGTCGGCCCCGGCCAGTCCGCGGAAATCGCCGGGTTCGACGGATAAATTGAAACCGAGTGACACGCCACGTGGAAGAGCGACGCGATGGTCCGCTCCTCGGCATCGCGAATCGCCACGAGCGCCAGCGTGCGGTCCAGCGGGCCGAACGCCGCCCCACCCTGCTGTACCTCCGGGTTCCAATCAGCGTGGCTGTAGTTGATCGTGGGCGCAGGTCGCGCCTCCGCCAGGCCCCACGCCGGCGCGCGCGGCCGGCGGTTGTGGAGGTACTCGTTCACGGCGATTCGCCCAATGGAGATGCTCGCGGGCCGGGCGGACGCGGCGGCATTCTTCGCCGCCTCCACACACGCGGCAAGCAGCCGTTCCATCCAGCGCCGGAAAGGCGGAAAATCGTTTTGCGCCGGCATGTAACGAAGCGCCCACCACGTGTCGCGCTCCTTGCCGCGATCGCCGGCGCGGTAAACCGGCGCCCAGGGAGCCGAGTGAGTGTGGCTGGCGTTGATCAGAATATTCTCGCCCGGCATCGCGAGGGCGGAGCCGACCACCCGGCGCACTTCGTCGCGTGCCGACTCGGAAACATCCACGAGATCCCAGCGGATGACGGCCGCTTTTGTACGGCCGTCATCCAGCACGAGCGCGTGGACGAACAAGGGATCGCGCACGGCACCGTAGGGTTTGCCCGTCACCCAGTTCAAGACGTCGACCCCGGGCGTGATGTCAGCCTTGGCGGCGCCGACGCGCAGCACAAAGTCGGCCTCGCCAGCGCGCGCGACGGCGAAGAAGAGACAGCAACTAACGAGGCGGAAGATCATGGGAAAGAAATTCATGGCGCCGCCGAAAATGCAATCAACTCAGCCCCGCCCTGCCGCATTTCGCTTACCCCACTCTCAAAATCTTCCCATCACACCCGCGACGACCTTGGCGACGACGATGCGTGTCTCGGCGGGGCGATCCTTGGTGCCGAAATAGGTTTCGGTGATCGGTGACTTGTTGAGATTCTCGATGTCGCAGAAGACCGAGAGCCGGGGCTTGAAGGTGTATTTTGTCTTCAGGTTGATTTGCATTTTCGGTTCCTGGTAGCGCAGGAGCGCGGGATTGGTGGAGATGCCCACCAGGTACGTGTCGCGCCAGACGGCGTTGAGCCGGACGTTCCAGCCGTAACCGAGATAGGAGAGCGCGATGTTGCCGGTCTTGGGGACGAAACCCGCCACCTGGCTGGTCGCCGAGGTCCCGCCGTAGTCGCCCTGCGTGCTGAGCTGAGTGTAATTGGCGCTGAAACCGAAGCCACGCCAGAACCCGGGCAGAAACGTGAACTGCTGCTGGTACGCGAGCTCGAAGCCGCGGTAACGCGCGCTGCCGCCGTTGCGCGCCGTGGTGATGCGATAGCCGACATACTGGCCGTCGAAACCGTTGTCCTGGCCGGAGCCGACGAGCTGGCTGTTGTCGGAAAATTGAAAATCGCGCACTTCCTTCAAAAACACGCTGGCGGTGACGGACCCGACCGGTTCGAAATAATATTCCACGGTCGCGTCGAAGTTATCCGAATACTGCGGGCGCAGCGCGGAGTTGCGGATGTTCACCGTCTGCGCGACCTCGTTCACCGTATCGAGCGGAATCAAGGCGTCGAAGGACGGCCGGCCGATGCCCGAGGAGTAACTCAGCCGCGAAACGAGATTCCGGTTCGGCGCGTAGCGGAAGTGCACGCCGGGAAAGAGGTCCGTATAGTCGCCTTTCCGGCGCAAGCGCCCCGGCGTCGTGCCCACCGTCACGGGGCCCTCCGCATCGGTTTTGGTCTGCTCCACGCGCAGGCCGCCCATGATCGACAGGCTGTTGATCTTCGTGTGGCCCATCACATAACCGGCGGAGACGGTCTCGGTGATCTTGCGATCGCCGTTGAGCCGCGAGGTGTTGGTGAACGCCACATCCTCGCGCCAGAGATTCGGAAACAGCGCGGCATGGCGCGACACCGCGAAAGGATTCGCCCAGGGCGGCGACCGGTAGCCTTCGTTCGAATCCGTCCACTTCGGCGTGGTGTCGAGAAACTGGCGCAGGTTGTCATCCGGGCTGTTCTGAACGCCGTCCGCCCCGACGTAGTTGTAGCGGCGCGCGCGATTCTGGAGCGCGCGGTCCTGCCGGCGGAGGACGCCGCCGATCTTCACATAGGTCGGCACCGGCAGGTCGATGACCTTTTTCACGTTCAGCTTCGCCGTCTTGATTTCGTCCTGGCCTTCCCGATCGGTCTGCGTGACGAGCAGGGTGCCGTAGTTGTTCAGGTCGAACATATCCGGCCCGACGGTCTGCGAGAATTTCGGCCATTTGAGATTTTCGCGGCGGTCGATGATGAAGCCGATGTTGGCGAGCCGGTAGGAGACCGTGGCCTTCGGGCGCGACTGAAAATGCCGCCCGCCCGGCGCGTAGTCATAGTAGGTCTGGGAATTTGAAAGACTGACTCCGTAGTCGATCTCCAGCCCGGCGAACCGGTGTTTCACGGAGGGCACAAACTGGTAGGTGCGGCCCGACTTGTCGTCGGTGCTGAGGGTGACGGCGCTCGCCGAATTGGCGTTGGCCACGACTTCCTCGAGGAAGCTGGTGTAACCCGGACGGAAGTTTGTCGCTACCGCCGTGGTGCCGAGGAGCATCGCGCGGGTGTCGTTGGTCTCGTGAAACCAATTGTAGGCGGTGTTGAACGAGAGGGTCGTCCGATCGCTGAGTTTGTATTCGATCTTCGCCCCGGTCGCGAGCCGCGTGCGCGGCGCCCCGGCGGGCCGCGGCACCGTGATGTTCTGCACGTAATACGGCTCGGTCAGCACGCCCTGGTAATTCGCCAGCGCCGCGGTGTCGCCGCCCGGCTGCGAGTGATACGTGCCGGTGAGGGAGAGGCCGATGCGTTTCTCCGCACCGAGGCGGTCAGCATAGGAGAAATTCAGCGACGGCCCGATGTTCTTGATCGGCTCGCGGAGCCAGTTGTCGCTGCGCGTGAAATACTTTGGCCGCCACACGCCGCCGATCGAGTAGTTGAACGTCCGCGGCTGGTTGCGATCGAACGCGCTCTTCGAGATGATGTTCACGTTGCCGCCAATCGAGTCAGCGTCCATGTCCGGTGTCGGCGCCTTGGTGACCTCGATCAGCTCGATGTTGTTCAACGAGGCCTGCTCGAACTCAAACGTCCGGCCCGAATTGGCCGACTGGGAACTCGCCATGCGGTCGCCGTCCATCGTGACCGAGTTGAGCGCGCCGTCGATGCCCCGAATCTGCACTGAACGCACGTCGGCGCCGACGTACACGGCGGTGATGCCGGGCATCTGTTGCAGCAGGTCGCCGATGTTACCGTCGGCGATGTTGCCGAAGCTGTCGGACGCCACGACGTTTTTCACATTGAGCGCCTCGCGCTGCCGGGTGATCGCGGCGGCGCTGCCCTCGCGCGGACCGGAGACGTTGAACGCCTTCATCTGGTAAACTGCGGACTTCAATTCGAAGTTGTGCGTCGCCCGTCCGCCCTCGGGCACGGTGATCGAGAGGCTCTGCGACTCAAGCCCGAGATACGCAACCGTGAGGGTCGTGGTGCCCGCCGGCAGGGTGAGCTCAAATTTCCCCTCGCGGTCCGTCAGGGTGCTGCGGCCGCCGGCTTTGGCCTCGACCACGGCGTCCGCGAGGAAAACCGAGGTGGCGGCGTTGCTCACCTGGCCGGTGATGACCCCGGTGGTCTGGGCCAGCAGCGAGGAAGCGGCAAGACCAAGTTGCAGAACAACCGCCGCGCGCAAGGCGACGCAGCAGCGACCAAGGGACGCGAGAATTTTCATGGTGAGACGGTGGGGATGGCACGACGAGTGCCGGAGTGAACATAAGGTTGGCCCGTGCCACGGGCGCAATTCCAAAGCCAGTGGCGGGCGCGACCGACGCGCGCGTCCGGGTTGGCGGCGATCGGGGGCAAGGTCGGAGGGCGACGTCCGGGACCCCGAGCCGGTCGAGGGGCGCAGCCCTCCGAAAATCAGGATGAGGGTAGGTTGCGACACTCGCCAACGGCCAACTGGAGCTGCGCTCACCGCACGAGGCGACTCGCTCCGCAAAATTCAGTCAGTTTCCGGCAAGAATCGCCGAGCCAGCCCGCACCTGAATCGCCACCCTGTCCCCTGGCGCACGTCGTTCAAAAAACCCTTCCTCTCCCCGCCTTGCAGCGATCCGCGAAACGTTTTACGTCGCGCCAAAATCCTGTTACTTGCCGGTCCCGGCACCTCTTTCCCGTCATGAGCATCCTTCGAATTTTTCCTGGCCGTCTCCATTCAGTCGAGGTGCGTTTAACCTCTGAGAGCGAAACCACTAAATGGTGGAACCCGATGTCCTCATCGGGTTTTGAGCCGTACGCTCTCAAATCAGCCCGTTGGGGACAACGGGTTCCACCTCGGACTGAATCGTTACGGCATACGGTGGGCATAGGCTCAGACCGGACCGGCGGATGCGCGTGGAGACTCCTCGCCGCCGCCGTCGCCACGCTGCTCGCGAGCGTGGCCGCCACCGACCTTATCGCAGCGACCGCCGCCACGCCGGTCGCGGTCGCGTCGGCGCCGCGGCCGCCGGAGCCCGGGAGGCGCGTGATCGACGACCTCAACCTCGAACTCATTCACGTCGCCGCGGGTTCGTTCACGATGGGCAGTCCCCACGACGAACCGGAAAGAAACAAGGCCGAGGGACCGCGCATGCAAGTGACGTTGAGCAGAGAATTCTGGTTGGGGAAAACCGAAGTGACGCAGGCGCAGTACGAGGCGGTGATGGGCACGAACCCGAGCACATTCAAGACGGCGGGCAAAGACGCGCCGGTCGAACGCGTTTCATGGATCGATGCGATGGCGTTCTGCCGTAAGCTGACGGAACGCGAACGCGCGGCCGGGCGATTGCCCGAGGGCGAGGCGTTTACACTGCCGACTGAAGCGCAATGGGAGTACGCGTGTCGCGCCGGCACGACCGGGTCGTATGCCGGCGAGCCCGACGCGATGGCCTGGCACGACACGAACAGCGGCGGCACCACTCATCCCGTGGGCCTGAAGCGACCGAACGCCTGGGGCTTTCACGACATGCCCGGCAACGTACTGGAATGGTGTTACGATTGGTATGGCGACTACCGCGGTGGAGCAGTGAAAGATCCCTCCGGCCCCGAGCGCGGTCACTATCGGATGGCGCGCGGTGGAAGTTGGAGAACGGATGCCCGGCTGGGTCGTTCCGCCGCCCGCTCCGGCGGCTCGGCCGGACGTCTCGACTACACGATAGGATTCCGTCTGGCACTCGGCGCAGCCAGGTAAGACCGACACACGGTTGCGGGAAAACTTCTCCTTCTCCAATCCGCTCAAGCGTGTTTTTCACAACGTGTATCCCACAATTGACGGAGGAGACCCTCGATTCGCCGGACCGGCGGTTTCCCAACCGCCGATGGAACCCATATCGTTCCGGGCGCTTCGGCGAGCGTCCCTCCTTGTTGACGCGGAGCTACTCGCTTGAATCGTCCTTGCTTGAGCGTTTGAATCGCAGGTAAATCACCATTGTCCTTCCGGTTGCCATCGGCAGGAAAAATCCTCCCCACCTCGTCATGCCTCGTCCACTCACGCGCCGCGCTTTTCTCGGCAGTGCCGCCACCGTCAGCTTGACCGCCGGCCTATCCCGCGCCGCCACCGCCGAAAAACCCGTGGCGAAAGCTCCCGCCCCGGTGGCTGCTGCAAACAAAACTTCTCCAACACCGGAGTGGCCGGTCTGGGATCAACGCGAGGAAACCGCGCTCCTCGATGTGCTGCGCAGCGGGAAATGGGGTCGCACCTCCGGCGCCGCGCGCAACCGCGAGTTTGAAACCGCCTTTGCCGCGCGCATGCACGCGCGCCATTGCATCGCCACCTCCTCCGGGACGACCGCGCTGCTCACCGCCCTCGGCGCGCTCAACGTTGGACCGGGCGACGAGGTGATTCTGCCGCCCTACACGTTTGTCGCCACGTTCAACGCCATCACCGCCAGTTTCGCCCTGCCCGTCTTCGCCGACAGCGACGCCGCGAGTTTTCAGGTTGATCCGGCCACGATGGCCGCCGCAATCACGCCCGCAACCAGACTGCTGCTGCCCGTCCACATCGCGGGCACGGCCGCCGATCTCGATGCGCTCACGGCGCTCGCGAAGGCCCGCAACCTGCCGCTGATCGAAGACGCCTGCCAGGCACCGCTGGCCGAATGGCGCGGCCAACCCGTCGGCACGGCCGGCCTCGGAGGTTGTTTCAGTTTTCAGGCGAGCAAGAATCTCACCGCCGGCGAAGGCGGCGCGGTGCTCACCAACGACGATAATTTCGCCCATCTCTGCTACAATTTCCACACGCCGGGCGGAGCGAAGCCGGCCGCCAGCTCCGGTCGGGGCGCCAACTACCGACTCACCGAATTTCAGGCCGCGCTGCTCATGGCGCAATGGACGCGCCTGGAGGCCCAGGCGAAACTCCGCGACGCCAACGCCGCCCACCTCTCGAAACTTTTGAGCCAGATTCCCGGTATCGCGCCCGCCCGCCTCGCCGCCGGCAACACCCGCAACGCCTGGCATCTCTACATGTTTCGCTACCGCCCGGAGCGATTCTCCAATCTGCCCCGCGCCAAATTCATTCAAGCTCTCGCGCAGGAAGGCGTCGCCGCCAGCAGCGGCTACACGAGCCTCAACACGACGGCGCACGTCCGGGCTCTCGCCACAAATCCCCACTACCAGCGGATCTACGGCAAGGCGGCGATGGCCCGCTGGCTCGAACGCAACCAGTGCCCGGTCAACGACCGCCTGGTCGAGGAAGGCGTGTGGTTCGGCCAGGCCAAGCTGCTCGTGACCCGGGCCGAAATCGAGCGCGTCGCCGAGGTGATCGCCCGCGTGCAGAAACGCTCCGGCGAACTCGCCCGCGCGTAAAACGCGCAACGCGTTCGCGGATTCGCGCCTTTACGCCTTCCCTCTCGTGACCAAGGGTGACGCAACCATGGCGTCCCCCAAAACGAGAAAAACCGCCGCTGGGCCGGGCGCCAATCTGCGGGCGCTGCAACCCCAAGGGAAGCTGCGCACCTTTGCCCCAGGCCAGATCATCTTCTCGGCCGGCGACGCGGGCGACGGTTGTTACCTCGTCGTCACCGGCCGGGTGCGAATTTCGGCGGTCATCGGTCCGCAGGATTCGCGCGTGCTTGCGAGCATCGGCCCCGGCGATTTTTTTGGTGAGATGGCGGTGGTCGATGACGCGCCGCGGTCCGCGACGGCCACGGCGGAGGTGGCGACGGGGACCCGGTTCATTGCGCGACACAAACTGCTGCAGCTGCTGGCGCGTCGGCCCGGGCTGGCGCTGAGCATCATGCGCGAATTCAGCGCCCGGATGCGCACCCTGAATCAGAAATACGTGGAGGAAATCATCCAGGCCGAGCGGCTGGCGGTCGTCGGCCGTTTCGCGACCACCATCGTGCACGACTTCAAGGCGCCACTGGCGATCATCGGGCTGGCGACGGACCTGGCCTGCAGCCGGGGCAGCCGCTGGAAGCAGCGGCGCGAATTGCGGGCCATGGTCACCCACCAGACGGTGCGGATGAAAACCATGCTGCAGGAGCTGATCGACTTCACACGTCCGGGCGGGCAGCGGCCCCAACTGCGGCCGATGAAGTTTTCGACCTATCTGAATTCGCTCGCGGAGGAGGCGAGCCCTGAACTGGCCCAGCGAGGCGTGCAGCTGGTGCTGGATTCTCCGCCACCACGCGTGCCGGTCAGAATCGACCCGCATCGGCTGTCGCGACTCTTCTACAACCTCCTGAGCAACGCCGCCGACGAAATGAAAGACGGCGGGAAGATCACGCTGCGATTCAAAAAAACCGGCCTCGAGCTGCAGGTCGAGGTGCAGGACGACGGTCATGGCATCGCCCCGGAATTGGCGGAGTCGCTGTTCAAGCCCTTCGCCACGCATGGCAAGCCAAACGGCACCGGGCTCGGGCTCACCATTTGCCGGAGGATCGCGGAGGATCATGGCGGCCGGATTTGGGCGACCAGCATCCCGGGCAAGGGCGCCATCTTCTCGTTCACGCTGCCGTTGGTTGATCCAGCCAACCCGGGGTGAACGACGTCCTCACCGAGGACGATTCGGCCGAAACTCAACCCTTGAAGCGAAAGAGCGTGAGGTTCGTCCTGTCCTTGATGAGGACCTGATCGCCGACCACCGCGGGCGACGCCCACACGGGCGAATCAGCCACTTTGTATTTGGCCAGTTCCTTGAGCTCCCCGCTTCCTTTTCGCCACACCGACAAATCGCCCGCGTCAGTGACCACCAAGAGCACGGCCCCGACGTCGGTGATGGAAGCATTGGCACCCAGCCGCCCTTCGCCTTTCCATTTCACGGTTCCGGTGGCGACATCGATCGTAAACAGCGAACCGCGCTGCTTGTCGGACATGCCGTGCAGCATGGTGCCGTTCAAGATCGGTGTGCTCATGTACATCGTGAGTTCTCGCGTCTCCCAGGCCGTCTCCGCCTTGGCGCCCGTCACCTTCACCGCAAACGTCGGCTTGCCGATCCCGGCGAAAATCACGAGGTCGCCCGCCACGACCGGCGTGACCGAGTTCTGATCGTAGGACGTGGTGAAGGGGATTTCCCAGAGCAGCCGGCCGTCGGCCGGCGACACCGCGAGACAGCGCTTCTGCGATTGCGTGAGCAACTGGCGGACGCCGCCGAGGGTCGCGATGACCGGCGAGGTGTAGGCCGGACCATCGCCGGCCCATTTCCAGGTCACCTTGCCGCTTGCGACATCAAAAGCCGTCAGCGCTCCGCCGCCCTCCCCTCCCACATGCACGATGACATTGTTGCCGTCGACAATCGGCGAGACCGAGGCGCCAAAGGCCGGCGAAGTTGACTTAAATTCATCGGCAAAGCTCTTCCGCCAAAGCACCGCGCCACTCCCGGCGTCATACGCCGACAAATGGCCGTTGATGCCCAGCGCAAAAATACGGCCGGCGGCGACCGTTGGGGTGGACTTCGGCCCCTTGCCGTGACCACGGGCCGCCGGGTTCATTTCGTAGGGTACGGCATAGGCCTCCTGCCAGATCACCCGGCCATCGCCGGGCGCGAGGCAGCGCATGACCTCCTGGTCGCCTTCGCGCGCAAAAACGTAAACCCGATCTCCCACCACCACCGGCGAAGAATGCCCTTCGCCCACACTCATGGTCCACTGCTTGACCAACGCATCGGCCGACCAGACGGCGGGCGCCTTGAATCCGGTGACGATGCCGTCACGTCTGGGCCCGCGCCATTGATCCCAATCTCCCGCCGACGCGACGGCGCTGGCGAGCAGCCCATAAACGACGAAACCAACTGGTATCACGAATTTCATGAAAAGGTGCCTGAGGCACGGCCTCGGCGGGATCACTTCAAGCCGCTCTTTCGTTTTTGAACAAGCGCTGAATGCAGGCTACCGTCTGTCGCGTTCCGTGAGCGGCAGAATGGCCCCGGCCGTGAACGGTCCCGGCACGGTCTCAAGACGTAACTCGGTCGCGTCAGTTCTTCGGGAAATTCGGATCGGCCTTCACCTCGTCGATCTGTTTGGTGTGCCGTTCGCAGTGCGTGGAGACAAAGAGCACCCACTGATAGGCGTCGAGTTTCCGGCCGATCGGACTGTCAACGGCGTGCTCGCGCAGGTCCTTGGTCGCCTTGAGAAACATGAGTGTCTTGGCCCGGCTTTCCTTGAAATGCTTCTCGCTGCCCGCGGTCGAGCCGAAGCGGTTGGTCGGGGAGAGCGGCCCGGGAGCCTCCGCCTTCTGGCTGCGATCAGCAATCACCGTCGTGACGAATTCATCGATTTCCTTCAGGTTGGCGGGCTCGCTGCGCGCGGGAGCCTTCATCACTTTATCCCGCACCATGTTCATGAGGAAATCCTCCGTGGCCGCAATGTGCTCGGCCACCTCGGCCACGGACCAGCGGGTCGGGCCCGGCTTGAAGTTCAATTGCGCGTCCGACAGACCCTTGGTGGAGGCGAGAAAGGCGGCGCTGGTTTTCTTCAAGTGGTCAGTCGCGCGGGTCAGTTCCTCGGCTGAAAGCGCCTCGGCGTTGAGCCAGGGGTTGACGGCCAGTGAGAGGCAAAGTGTGACGAGCAGACGTTTCATGGGGACGTGGGATGGGTGGGTTGAGTCGCCAAACGAACGTTTCGTGGATAGGTGCGGAAGCGCCCGACGCAAGTCTGCAGAACCGGACACCTGCCGGGATTCTGCCACCGCGGTCAACCCGCCTCGGCCGGCACGAACGGATGCGAACGCACCGCCAACAACCCTTGCTTACGGCACCCTGAGCCGGACATCTTCCCGGCTTCATTTCAGCCCGAACGCTCACGATGCCAAATCCTACCTGCCCCGCCTGCTCGCTCGAAGACGTGCTCAGCCTCGCCGAGAAGTGGGAGTGCGCGACCTGCGGACACGAATGGGCCAAGGAAACCGCCCAAGAATCGGCCCGGATCGTGAAGGACGCCCATGGCAATGTGCTGGCCGACGGCGACACGGTCGTCTTGATCAAAGACCTTAAGTTGCGCGGCGGTTCGGGCGTGCTGAAGGGAGGTACCAAGGCGAAGAACATCCGGCTGGTCGACGGCGACCACGAGATCGACTGCAAGATTGACGGCACCGGCATGGCGCTTAAAGCTTGCTTCGTGAAAAAGGCCTGAGGCGGTCGTCAGGGGCCAAGCTTCGTCAGTCGCTCGTGCCGTACTCATTTGATCCGTGGCGCTTAAAAAATATTCCCGCAGGTTCGGAGGGCGCCGCTTGGTCGGCGCCGGGGAGACACGTCCAACGACCGGCTGCGGCAAAGCGCAGCCCTCCGGGCGGTGACCAGCGTACCATGATGACACGGTGGAAAATCCCGCGTCCCGCAGGTGATCCCGGGGCTTCCCGGTTGAAACGGTGGGTCGGAGCTTGCCTGCTCGTGCTGGGCGCGGCCACCGCCGCCGGCCAGCAGATTCCCGATCCAAATTTCGATGTGACGGTCGCCCGCCCCGCGGCCAACCAGACGAAAGTGCTCTTCGATGAGGCGCATTTCAATTTTCACACCACCACCGGCCGTTATCAGTCGTTTGCGCGACTGTTAGAACACGACGGCTGCGTGATGACGTCCAACCAACAAAAGTTTTCGCGCCCCACGTTGGCCGGCTACGCCGTTCTCGTGATCGCGAACGCACTGGGCGCAGCGAACATGGGCGCGGCCGAAGCCGGCAATCCGGCATTCACCGAGGAAGAGTGCCTCGCGGTGGCCGCGTGGGTGCGAGCCGGCGGCGGTTTGCTGTTAATCGCGGACCACTCGCCGATGGGCGCGGCCGCGGAGCGACTTGGCCGGCAGTTTGGCGTCGACATGAGCAAAGGCTACACGTCGGACCCGGAGCATCACGCCATGGAATCGAAGAACGAGGGCTTTCTTCTCTTCAATCGCGAAAACGGCCTCCTCGGTGAACATGCCATCATGCGCGGGCTCTTACCGAACGAGCGCATCAGTCGCGTGCAATCGTTCACCGGCCAGTCGTTGCGCGGACCGGACGGCAGCACGGTCTTGCTGAAGCTGGCGGACACCGCGATCGATGTCGACCGTACGACCAAATCCCGCACCTCCGCCGCCGGGCGAGCCCAAGGCATCGCTCTGCCGTTCGGCGAAGGGCGGGGCGTAGTCATGGGTGAGGCCGCGATGCTCTCAGCGCAGTTGGCCGGACCGGAGAAAAGAGCGATGGGGATGAATCAGCCCGGCTTGGACAACAAACAGCTCACGCTGAACATTGTTCATTGGCTCGCGAGAATCCTGCATTGAAGGCCGGCACCGGCGGCGACGGATCGGCGGCACCGCGGGGAGGGTTTCGCCCCATCCCTTCCGCCGGCGGTCCGCTGACCGATGCGACTTTCCGGGCCGCGTCAGTCTTGGCCTGTCCGCCGTGCGGCCCCGGACCCGCCGCTTCGCCGCGCGGCGTTATCTTTTCCCGCTTTTTTTCGCCGGTTGATTGGCCGCGGACTTCTTGAATTTCTTCAGAGGATTCTGCTTCTGCTGAAAACGGAGACTGGCCCGCAAATCTTTGATTGTCGGTAGATATTTCGCGCCCATCCCACCAAGGCCGTCGAAAAGGCGGAGGCGGGCAACCAGAATCGCGCCGGGCGACCTCGTTAGAACAGCCGCACCTTCGCGTAACTAATCGTGTTACCGGTGCCCGCCCTCAGCCCGAGCAGCTCCAGCGTTTCCGCCGGCGGCGATCCACCCCGCACCGTCGTGGTGAAAAAGCTCTTGAACGGCTTCGCCACCGGTACGCGCGCGGATGCCCCGATCCGGCCGCCCGGCAGAATCTCCATGAGGCGATTCTCCGCCACGCGCCGGCCATCCGGCTCGGGACCGGCGGCGTAAAATATCACGAACAGCCGGCGATCCGGCGTCACCTGAAAACGGCCCCCCGAACCGATGACCCCCGGGCGGTCTTCGGTCGATTCCACCAGCGAGCGGCGCAGCACCACCCTGCCCTCGCGGACGACCGCGTAATTCAACGCATGGCTCTGCTTCTCCTCCGGGAAAAATCTCGCGCGCAGGCGCTCATCGATGGCCCGCTCGCTCCAGAGCAGGTGCACGTCGCCGTCCGGCGCCAGCCAGAGGTCGCCCGGGGTAATCCAGCCGCCAGTCTTGTCCCGGCTCGCGATTTCAACCCACGCGGAAAACGGCTCCCGGGTGATGTCGGGTGTCCAGGCGTAAAACAGCCGGCGAAAATCGTAGTCCCACTCCCGGCCGGTCAGCTCGCGCTTGAAGTCGCGCCAAGCCCCGTAGGGTTCGACGATGTCGCTGACCCCGCAGAAATGCACCGACCGCCCCCGCATCGCCACGGTCGGATAGCAGACGCGGGCCGGCTGGGGTTTGTCATACTCCGCGCCCCACGGCCACGGGAGCTGACCCCGCGCGCTCCACCGGCCGGTGCGATCACGAAACGTCCACTCGGCATGCGTGTATCCAACATTCTGAAACAGGACGAGTTCCCCTGCCGGGCCGTCGGCCGCGAAACTGCGGTAGGAGTGCTCGGTGAATCGCGGCGCGCCCTGCCACTCGGGCGCCAGCGCCAGCGGAGCGGCGGTCGGGTCACCAGCGGCGAATTGAAGCACGTCGGGCCGCGCCGGACCCGCCTTGCCCGGCGGCCCCACGCCGAGGGTGGGATTCGCCGAGAGCAACACGCGCCCGTCCTGAAACGCGGCGAGCGGGGCCGGCTCGCGCGTGAGACTGTCGTCCACGCGCACCCGCTCCCAACCCCGGACCCCGCGCTGCAACAGAATCCACCGGCAATTGTTGAGCGGCTGCGCTCCCGCAACCGTCTCGAGGCCGCTGGCAAACACGTGGTCCCCGGCGCGCACCAGGGTCGTCGAGCCCCCGCACCACATCGGCCCGGCCCCGTTGCCCGCATCGGTGAAGGAATAAACATCCTCTTCGATCTCGACCACCGGCGCGAGATCGGCCGCGGCGATAATCAGCGGCACACAGAGGAGGGCCGCGGCAAAGGGAGTTTTCATGGCGGATTTTTTCGGCGGTGGCCGGGCCATTCCAGGATGGCGTATTACTCAAGCCGAACGTCATACTTCCACCAAGGAGATATTTTCGGGATGAACACCAGCGAGGCTTCGCCTCAGACCACGGGACCACGGACCAACATGACAACGAGACGTTTCCGAAGCTTGACCTGTGCACAACGAGTCTGGGCCTTCAAGAACACTGGCCCGGCCCTTCTTCGCGGAGGGCGCGTGGCCGCCGCGCTCAGTTTTCTCCCGCTCGGCAGTCCCACGATCGCCGGGGCCGACCGCGACGACACGATCCGCCAGGTGCGGATGGGCACCCTGGTGGTGGCGACGACGCCGGGCGCGGAGGTCCGCGTGGAGCAACTTCGCCACGAATTTTGGTTTGGCGCGGCGCTGGCCAACCAGGCCTTCGGCACCCGGATGCGCACAGAGGATCGGGAGCGATACCTCAGCACCTTTGTCGTCAATTTCAACGCGGCGGTGACTGAGAACGCACTCAAATGGCACGCGATGGAGCCGCTCCGGGGCAGCATCGACTACTCGACGGTGGATGCCATCCTCGCCTGGACCGACAAGCGCGGGATTCCCCTGCGCGGACACAATGTTTTCTGGGGCGTGCGCAACCGGGTGCAAGCGTGGCTGCAAGCCCTGCCCGACGAGCAATTGCGCGTGACCCTGCAAGCCCGGGCGGTGGACATCGCGCGGCGCTACCACGAGCGTTTCGCCGAATACGATCTGAACAACGAAATGTTGCATGGAAACTATTACGAACAACGGCTCGGCCCGGACATCACCCGGGACATGGCCGCCTGGATGCGACAGGAAGATCCCCGTGCGGTGCTTTATCTGAACGACTACGAGATCGCGACCGGCCGCCGCGTCGAGGACTACGCGAAACAAATCCAGAAGCTGCTGGAACAGGGCGTGCCCCTCGGAGGCATCGGTGTGCAGGGACATTCGCACGGCGATACGTTCGATCCGGTTGCGCTCCGGCAAGCGCTGGACCGGCTGGCGGAGTTCAAGCTCCCCATCCGCATCACCGAGTTCAATTTCCCCGGTCAGCATTCCAAGCATTACGGCAAACCCGGCGCGAAGCTCACCGACGAGGAGGAGCAGGCCAAAGCCACGGCGCTCACGGACTACTATCGGATCTGCTTCGCCCATCCCGCCGTCGAGGGCATCATGATGTGGGGCTTTTGGGAAGGCGCCAATTGGATCCCGGTGTCATCGCTCTTCCGGCGCGACTGGTCCCCGACCCCCGCCGCCACGGCGTACCGCGAACTCGTGTTCAAACAATGGTGGACCTCCGCCCAGGCGAAGGCCGACGCCGCGGGCCGCTGTGAAATCCGCGCCTTCTTTGGGAGCCACCGGGTGACGGCAGGCGGCCGGGAAACCGTCGTGGAGTTGCGAAGGAAGGAACCCACGAAGCACGTTTCGCTGTCGTCGCCGTAGGGCGAAGGCTGCTTCCTCAAACGAGCCGGGCCGTGAGTTCCGCGATCTGCTTTTCGAGTTCGCGCATCCGCACGATCATTTCGGGCAGCTTCTGAAGGCCGATCCACTGCCGCTTCGCCTGCTTGTCGGGCACGGCGGGATAACCGAGCACGGTTTCCTTGTCCGCGACATCGCGCGTCACGCCGGACTTCCCCCCGACGGTCACCTGGTGGCCGATCTTGAGGTGCCCCGCGACGCCCGACTGCGAGGCGATCACGCAGTAATCGCCGAAATGAGTGCTGCCGGCGAATCCACACTGACCCATGATCAAACAGTGCCGGCCGAAAACGACGTTGTGCGCCACGTGGACGAGGTTGTCGATTTTGGTTCCGGCGCCAATTACGGTGGAGCCGAGCGCGGCGCGGTCGACGGCGGAGTTGGCGCCGATCTCGACATCGTCCTGGATGATCACGTTGCCCACCTGCAAGATTTTCGCGTGCCGGCCCTGGTCGAAAACATAGCCATAGCCGTCGGAGCCGATGACGGTACCGGCATGAATGGCGACCCGATGGCCGATTTGCGTGCGCGCGTAGAGCACGACGTTGGGAAACAGGCGCACGTCATCGCCCAGCTGGCAGTCGCGCCCGAGGTGATTTCCGCCCAGCAGCGCGGAGCGGGCACCGACCACGACGCCCGCCGCGATCACGCAACCGGGCCCCACGTGGGCGGTGGCGTCGACCCTGGCCGACGGTGCGACGCTCGCGCTCGGATGAATGCCGGCCGCGAATTCATCCGGCGGGAAAAACAGCGGCAGCACGCGCGCCGCCGCCACGCGGGCGTTGGGCACGCGGATGATGACCTTTGTGGCCGAAACGAATGGCCCGGACACGAGAATGGCCGACGCTGCGCTGGCTTCGGCGGCGGCGAAGTAGGTATCTTTTTCCGCAAACGTCAGATCACCGGGGCTCGCCCGGTCGGCGGAAGCGAAGCCGGAGAGCAACACCGAACCGTCGCCGACCACCTCACCCTTGAGCTGTGCCGCGAGGTGAGCCGCCGAAAACGTCATGGCGAAAGGCCTACAGACCGCGCACGCCGACCATGCGTTGCGTCTCGACGTCCCAAACCTTGAGACTGAGGCAGCGGGCGATATCGGTGGGCCACAACGACGTCGTCTTGGGCGACTGCAATTCAGGAATCGCGCGAAGGACCTCGGGCAGCCGGTAGAACGGGATGCGGGCATTCAGGTGATGAATGTGGTGATACGCGATGTTGGCGGTAAACCAACCCATGAGCCGGCCGGTGCGCATGTAACTGGATGATTCCAGGGCGGCCTTTTCATAGGTCCAGCCGTCGCGGTCGCTGAACGAGACCCCGGGAAAATTATGCTGGGCGTAGAAAAAATATGCGCTGACCGCGCCCATCACGAAATGCGGAATCAGCTGGGTGAGCACGAGCGCCTGCCAGCCGCCGAAGAACAAAAGCGCCGCGCTGATCGCCAGGTGGACGACGGTCGCGATCAGGCAGTCGAGATGCTTGCCCGGATGATTGAAAAACGGATTGAGGCACATCCCGTGGAGGAACATGAACACGTAGCCAAAAAGGATCGTGAGCGGATGGCGGACAAAGAGGTAGGACCAACGCCGGGACCGGGAACTCCGCTTGAACTCATCCTTGGTCATGATCGGATAGGATCCGATGTGCGACCCGCGCAGCTTGGAGTTGTGCTTGTGATGGTAGTTGTGCGAACTGCGCCACACACTGCTCGGGCTGATGGCCAGGACGCCGAAGATCCACATCACCCCTTCGGCCAGTCGCGAGTGGGGCAAAATGGCGTGGTGCTGCTGATCGTGGTAAATGACGAACAAACGCGTGAGCAGCAGGCCCGCGACGATGCTGCAGGAAATCTGGATGCCCAGATGGATCTGCCAGAGCGTGCCGGCGAGAGCGACGACCAGGAGCGCAGCGGTCGACAGAATCACCCACCAGCTCTGGATCGGATTATCCTTCGCAAAACGCCTGGTCGCCAGGGTGAGTTCCGACGCTGTCCGCGCCTGATTCGTGCAGGTATTGAGTTGGACCATGGACTAAGTCACTAGATGAAGACTTATCTCCCTCGTGCAAGAATTATGTCGCCGCCCATCACCCTGGAAGCGGGATTGGCGGAGAAAAACGGGCGTTCATTTTCGGTGGTATTCTCTGTGACCTCCTGCCGGGCCTCAGTGACGTCTGTGACCAGAGGTTCGATTCCCTCGGTTGCGGTTGCCGCGGCGCGAAATTTCCGGGCTACGGAACCAGCAGTCGCCGCGGCGGGCGCATTTCGACCAGCCCGAGGAGCAGAAAATAGGCGGCGCCCATCGCGAGCGCCTTTTCGGGTTGGTCGGTCCAGGCGCCACCCCCGCGATTCGGCCACACCGAGTCCAAGATCTCCGGAGTGACGCCACCCGGTGGCACCGGCAGCACCAGGGTTGTGAACAGCAACCCGAGGTAGAGCAGGACACTCGCGGACATCCGTCGTTGGGCGATGGCCCGATCCATCTCGCCCATGCCATGAAACACCGCATAGAGCCGGCCGGACATGACAAGGGCGAACGACCCAAGCAACCACCAGCTCTTGAAAACGAGCGCGATGCTGGCTCCGAAAAGCAGATACAACCCGATGAACCCCAACACCTGCTGCAGAGGGTTCCACGCGGCCTTTTCCACCATCAAGTGATGCATCACGCCGCCGGAGTGAACGAGGATGAACTCCAAAACCATGACCCCCACCCCCAGTTTCACCCAGCGACCATCCTCCAGTTGGAGCGGCCACCACCAGGCGGTGATGAACAACCCAGCCATCAACCAGCAGGAACCCGCGGTCCACCAACAGTTGCAGGTGTCGCCCCACGTCGCTTTCAATCCCCCGGCAGGGAATGCGACACGGTAGGGCGAGACAGCCATGCCAACAGCATAGGTCCCTGCGGTTCGCCGGCAATACCGCAGTCGGGTCAGGCCGCGATCCAAAAGAATGGCACTCGCCAGCGTGCGGGTGACTCGCCAGAGAAACGTGCCCATGGCCGCCCCGACTCGCCTCTCCCCACGTCGCTGCTCAAAAAAGAGCAGCGAAATCGCGGCCCTCCTCCTCGCTTGCTGCTTCGCCTCGAGCCTGCTCCCGGCCGCCGAGGCCATCGCGTATCCGGAACTCACCTTTCATGCGCCGCCCCGGCCACTGCCCGCGGGCGCGGCGACTGCCGACTGGCCGCACTTCCTGGGTCCGCGGCACAACGCCACCACGGCCGAGACGAAGCTGCTGGGCGCGTGGCCCAAGGGCGGTCCGAACAAAGTGTGGGAGATGGCGGCGGGTGAAGGTTATGCCTGCCCGGTGCTCGCCGCGGGTCGCCTTGTTTATTTCCACCGCCTCGATGGCCAGGAGACCCTCGACTGCCTCGATCCAGAAACCGGCCGGCGCTTCTGGCGCTTCTCCTACCCGGTCGAATACCAGGATCGCTACGGCTTCAGTCCGGGTCCGCGCTCCAGCGCCGTGATCGACGATGGCCGCGTCTATGCCGCCGGCGTGACCGCCCTGCTGCATTGCCTCGATCTCGCGACGGGCCGGGTGATCTGGCGGCGTGACCTGATGGCGGACTACAAGATCCCGCAATACTTCTTTGGATACGGACCGACCCCTTGCGTTTGGCAGGACCGCGTCATCGTGAATGTCGGCGGCAAGGCCCGCGACGACGGCCGCGGCACGTGCGTGGCCGCCTTCGACAAGGTCACCGGCCGGACCCTCTGGGAAGTGGAGGACAGTTGGGGCGCCAGTTACGCCTCGCCCATCGTGACCCGGCTCCGCGGCCGCCACGTCGCGCTCGTCATCGCCGCGGGCGAGAGCCGGCCCAGCACGGGCGGCCTGCTGACGATCGATCCGGCGGACGGCCGGGTCTTCGATCGTTTTCCCTGGCGCGCCAAGGTCTACGAATCGGTCGTCGCCGGCACGCCCTTCGTCGTCGACGAACAGCGCGTTTTCATTTCCGAGTGCTACGAAAAGGGCGGCACGCTGCTGGAGTTCGACGCGCAGCTGAAATCGCGGCAGCTCTGGACCGAGCGGGGCTTCGGCCTGCACTGGATGATGCCGCTCCAGCTCGCCGGCCACCTCTACGGTTTTGCCGGGCGCAATCCGCCCGACACGGAATTCAAGTGCCTCGACACCGGCACGGGCAAAATTGCCTGGAGCGACGACACGCGGTTCGAGCAGAACGGCCGCGTCAACAGTTTCTTCCGGGCCAGCCTCCTCCAGGCGGGCGATCGGGTCTTCTGCCTTGGAGAAGACGGCCTGCTGGCCGAATTCGAACTGACGCCGAAGGGCGCGGTCACCCGGCAGCGCGTCCGGCTCTTCCAAGCGCATTCGACCTGGACCCTGCCCGCGCTCCATCGCGGCCTCCTCTACGTCTCGCACAACACCCGCGACACTCGCGGCGACAAACCGCCGCGAATCATCTGTTACGACTTCCGCGGGGAGTAAAACGACCGTGCCCAGACACTTTTCCCACGCCGAGGATCCGTCCGACCACGAGATCTTCAGCACGCGTGAATTCAGTGCGTCGCGCCAGCGGTTGTTCGCCGCCGAATACTCGCGGGTGGGAAGTTTCGTCGCCGGGGCCAACGAGGAAAACTTCGACCGCCTGGCGGCGCACCTGACTACGATGGTTGGTCGGAAGGCCTGAATCGGCCCGCGACCCACGTCCGGTATCCCAGCGCGGCGCACTCGCAGCCGACCCTGAACCCCCAGCCTTTGGACAGATGGCAACGAAGCAAACGAAGGGAGCGGCTTCCGGCCCGGAGGGGGATCGGCCTCCAGCCCGGAAGGAGACGCACGATTCTCCGTTCCCTTGGTTGCCTTCGGTTCAAATTCCGTGGCTGAAAGCTGCAGGCGGGAACGCAACGTGTGCAGACATTGGATTACAAAAGGCGCAAGATTTGCCCCGACGACGTTTCAAGTCATTTTTCACCACGGAGAACACGGAGAGCACCGCGGGAAGTGTATCCCCCCGGCCTCCTGCTCCGTGTTCTCCGTGGTGAGGCCTGGTTGAACTACTGCCCGAGGCAGGTCGGAGGAGCCGTCGGTCGGCCGAATTTGGGCGTTCTGCTGGCAGCAGAACGCCCCTCCCTTGCCCGCCGGAAGCGGGTTGCGGTCGCCGCGCGCGTTGCTTATTTCTTCAACGTCGCGCAGAACCGCGCCAGCCGGCTGACGCCCTTCGCGATGATTTCGTCGCTGGTCGCGTAGCTGACGCGCAGGTAACCCTCCGCGCCGAACGCGCTGCCGGGCACGGCGGCGACCCTTTCCTCGTCGAGCAGACGGTTGCAGAAATCGAGATCCTTCAGGCCGAAGCTCCCCACGTTGGGAAAGAGATAAAAAGCGCCCTCGGCCAGCAGGCACGTGATGCCGGGGATCTGGTTCAACTCGGCGTGGAGGAACTTCCGCCGGCGGTCGAAGGCGACGAGCATCTTTTGCACCGCCGCGGCGGTCTTCTCCTTTTCCTTCAGCGCCGCGAGCGCGCCATATTGGGCGAAGGTCGTGACGTTGGACGACATCTGGCTCTGCAACTCCGCGATCGCCTTCGCCACCGGGGCGGGTGCGACCGTGGTGCCAATCCGCCAGCCGGTCATCGCATACGTTTTCGAAAAGCCGGCCACGGTGATGGTGCGGGCCTCCACCTCCGGGCTGAACGTCGCGATGCAGGTCGGCCGGGCGCCGTCGTAGATGAGATGCTCGTACATCTCGTCGGAGAGAATGTAGAGATTGTGCTTCAGCGCCACGGCCACGATGGCCTCGAGTTCCGCGCGCGAATAGACGGCACCGGTGGGATTCGAGGGTGAGTTGAGGATCAGCAGTCTGGTCTTCGGCGTGATCGCGGCCTCGACCATCGCGGGGGTGAGGCGGAAGCCGGTCCGGTCGTCGGCCAGGACGAACTTCGGCACGGCCCCGGCGAGCTTTACCATCTCCGGATAACTCACCCAATAAGGCGCGGGCACGATTACTTCGTCGCCGGGCGAGCACGTGGCGAGCACGGCGAGGTAACAGTTGAACTTGCCGCCAGGCGACACAATCACCTGGGACGGCGCGGCCTTCAGGCCGTACTCCGCGGCATAGCGATCGACGATGGCCTGGCGCAGCGGCTCGATGCCGGGGGTCGGGGCGTATTTTGTTTTGCCACCGCGCAGCGCGGCGATGCACGCCTCCTTGATGTGCTCGGGAGTGTCGAAGTCCGGTTCGCCGGCGGCGAAACCACAGACATCTTCACCCGCCGCCTGGAGGGCCTTCGCTTTGGCGTCGACGGCGAGCGTCGGTGATGGCGAGACATTGCGGGCCCAGGTCGAGAGTGGCGCGGGAGGATGGTTCATGGAAAAACGCCCGACCAAAAGATTGCGGCGCCCCAAAGGCAAGCCCCGTGCACGCGGGACCGCGCCCCAATCCCACCCATAAAAAACGGCGGTCGATCGACCGCCGTGCAAAACTTCGCGCCGTGGGCGGGAAGCGACTACTTTTTCTTGCCCGCCCTGGTCGAGAGCGCGTCGATCGCGAGACGGAGCAGTTCACCGACGCTCGCGTCTTTCTGCTTCGAGTACCGCTTCAACGTCGCCCGCTGGTCCGCGGTGACGCGCACGGAAATCTGGCGATGGGGATCACGGTCCGGTTTGCACGACGCAAAGTCGAAGCCTGAAATGGCGGCCCGGACCACTTCACTCGCGGTGGCCAAACCGTGCCCTTTGCGGCAGGATTCGATTCGCGCGATGAGCGACACGGGCAGATCAAACGTGAGAGGAGCGGATGGTTTACGGGATTTATTGGCCATACATCGAACGGGCTGAAGCTGGGAGTGATCAGTAGCAGGTACTTGCATTTGCCCGACAGCAACGAAAAATTTCATCAATCCTTCGTCTTCCGTTCGGCGCCGTATCCGGTTCGAACCGACCGAGCTCTCGGCCACCCGGTTCAGGCCGGCCGGCCGACGCAACGACGGACTTCCGCGAAGGCCTCCGCCGGGGTCGATACCACCTGCCGGCACTTCGCCAGGATCGCCGGCGCAATCTCCCGCTCGTGGCGAATCAGCACGGCCGCCACCCCGCAGGCGTCCGCCCCGAGCACATCGACATCGGCGTCGCCGACCAGCAACGTCTCCGACGATTCCAATTCCAGCCGTCGCATGATTTCCCGCAAGCCGGCCGGATCCGGCTTGTGCGAAGGCAGATCGTCCCCGCACACCACCGTTGCAAAAAATTCCCCCAATCCGTTTGCCTGCAGCAGCCCATCGGTCGAACGCCGATCCCGCCCGGTCCACAGGGCGGACTGCCGTCCCACGGCCCGCAATTGTTGCAACAGCTCCCGCGCCCCCGCAAACGGCCGAATCAAGTGCGCGTTGTCGCGATGATAAACAAACATCCGCCTCATCGCCTCGGGCACGTGCCGGGGATCGTCCACCAGCGTCGCCATAAATTGCGCCGGTGGCCCGCCGAGCCGGGCAAATATATCCATCGTCGGCTCCGCTCCAAACGGCCCGATCCCGTGCCGGATCGCCGCCAGCACCAGCGGCAGGCTGTCGACAATTGTCCCGTCGAGATCGAAGACGACTGCCCGCGGCGGTACCGGCCCGTTCACGGATCAATCCTCACCCAGAGTTCCGCTGCCGGTGATTCCAGGGACTGCGCGAGAGCCTCCGGTTCAAAAACCGTCCGCGGCAGCCGCAGATTGAGCACCGCCGCGGTGACCTGGAAGCGGGTTTTGTCGCGGGTGATTTCGTTCTTATAATCGGCCTGCTTGGGGATGTACTGGTCGGCGACTTTCTTCAGGCTGATCAGCGCAAAGGTCTTCACCACCCGACGCGTGGGGCCGAGTAGTTCAGTCTGCATCAGGGCGTTGAATTGAGTGTCGAGAAACGCCCGGGCCGCCACAATCGCGGTCTGGCGGGCGGCGAGCTCCGCCGGCACCTGAAAAAGGTAGGCATAGGCCGGACGACCGAAGACTCGCGCAATCTTCTCCAGCGTGGCGTCGGGCCAGTACAGAAACGGCATTTGCAGATCGAAAGCCGAGACCTCCACACCGGGCACGAGCGGGGCAAAGAGCGCGGTCATGTCCAATTCCGTCGCCTGCCCGTCAACCAGTCGCCAGGCCGAGGCCTGCTCCCCATTCTGGATCAGCAGGCGCTGCACGACTCCGGCGGCATCAGCCAATTCGACGCGAAACACGTTTCCCCGGGCGGTGCGTCCTCCCCACAGCCGGCCCTTGAAGCTCCGCTCCTCCCCGCGCCGTGGCAGTGCCCGCAGTTCGAACTCGAAGAAAAATTCACCGATCACACCGGCCCGGCGAAACTGGGCCAGAATTCTCGCCGCCTCTTCTGGCCCCGGTTTGCCGACCTGCGCCAGATCGGGCGCGCTGCCCACCGGCACCGCGCCACGCGCCGCCAGCGCCAGTGCGGTGCCGAAAAAAAACGCCCGCCAGAAAGTGGCGGGCGCCGATTTGCGCTTCAAAAGCATCGCGCCAGTCCGGAACGCCTACTTTTTCGGCGTCTCGGGTGCTGGGGTTGCGGTGGCAGGTGCCGGGATCGCCGCCGGGGCCGAAGTCGTGGTGGCCGCCGGGGCGGTGGCCGCCGGAACTGCAACCGCCGGGGCCGTGGTCGCGGCCGCGCCAGCCGCCGGAGCGGACGCAGTTGCCGCTGGCACCGCGGGGGCGGTGATCGTCGGGAGCTTGTTGCCTGAGGCCGCGTTAACGTGGGTGCGCTCGTAGATGCGCCCCAGGTAAAGCACGAAAGCCAGAACGAAGAAGAGGATCGCGGAATACTTCGTGGCCTGAACGAGCACATTGCTCGTATCGGCGCCAAAGGCGGCTTCGGCCGCGCCGCCACCCAAGGCGGCGCCCATTCCGCCATCCTTCGACTTCTGCATCAGTACGATGAGAACGAGGAAAAGCGAAACGAGGATCAGGATGAAGGTGAGAATACCGAGGACTATGCTCATGGGAAAGGTTCAGGAGTGCCGAGCCCGATGGAGCTTGTCAATCGCGACTTCGTGCGGCCGGGCGGCCGGGATTTCTGGCGGGAAAACCCCCGAATTACGCCTCGACGCCGAGCTTTTCCAAGAGTCGCTGAAGGTCTTCGTTGCCACGATATTCAATCACGATTCGCCCCTTTTTTGGGGTGTGGAACATCGCCACGCGAGCCCCAAGGTGCGACGTCAGTTTTTTCTCAAGGCCGGAGACTGCCGCCGCATCTTTGGCCGAGGGCCGGGCCTTGGCCGCGCGTCCGCCCGTCGCCGCGGGAGAGGTTTTGGCCGATCCTGCGATCTTTTCCGCCGACCTCACACTGAGCCCTTCCTCGATGATTCGCCGGCCCAACAAACCCCGAAAGCCGGTGTCATCGATCCCCAGCAGCACCTTGGCGTGGCCGACACTCAGGAGATTCTTCGTCAGATAGCCCTGCAGGTCCGCATCGAGGGAGAGCAGCCGGAGACAATTCGCGACGGTCGCGCGCCCCTTGCCGACTCGCTCCGCAGCAGTCTCCTGCGTGAGATCAAAATCTCGGATGAGGCTCGCATAACCATGGGCCTCCTCGATCGGGTTGAGCCCTTCGCGTTGCAGGTTTTCAATCAGACCGATGGCGGCCGAAGACGCGTTACTCGCCTCGACCACCCGGGCCGGGATCGACTTGATCTTGAGCAACTGAAAAGCCCGCCAACGGCGTTCACCCGCGATCAACTGAAAGCGATCGCCCGCCTTGCGCACGACGATTGGCTGCAACAGGCCCTCCGCCCGGATGCTCTCGGCCAGTTCACCGAGTTGTTCCGCAGGAATCTCGCGCCGGGCCTGGTACGGGCTGGGCTCGATCAGGTGCACGGCGATCTCATGATAACCAGGCGCGCCAGCGAGAGCGGCGACTGCAACCGGCGCGGTGGGACGACCGTCCACCGCGGGAACGCCAGTGAGCGCGGGGGAAGGGTTGGGCGGCTTCGAGGCGGCGATCAATCCGCCGAGACCGCGCCCGAGGCGGGATTTGGGTGCTGCCGACATATGATGTTATTTTCCTCCGGGAATGAAGAGCGTCTGCCCGACCGTGATGCGAGAAGGATCTGCGAGCTTGTTGGCGTTGACGATGTCCTGCTGTTTCGCCCCCGTCTTCCGGGCGATTACCGCCAGCGTGTCTCCCCGCAGCACCGTATAGCTGACGCCATCCCTGGGAAAATCGTCCGAAAACGTCGTCGCTCCCGCGGGCCGCGAGGCCGGCGCCCTGGTCAGGGAGTCGAGCGCGGTATTGGTCTGCTGCGCGAGTTTCTCAATCTGGGTGGCGACATGTTGCAACGTCTCGGTCTTCGCGGCGGCGACGACCGCCCGGAGCTCGCGATCCAGGTCCGCCACGGCTTCCCGCACTTGCACGAGGGTCGCCCGGGACCTTTCCCCGGCGGTCGCCTGCCGACGCAGTTCGGCGTTTTCGCGCTCAACTTGTTCGAGGCGCAACGCCATTTCACCGACGCGCTGCGTGAGCCCGCGCACGTCTTCCCGTAAATTCGCGAGCTCGATCTGCGGGCTCTGCGCCAGGGCGGGCCCGACCAAGATCCCGGCGGCAATCAAACATTTCCACATGGAGCCCAGCATGGCGAAACCGGCGCTGAAAACAAGGGGCATGTGTTGCACCGGAATTGACGTTCGTCCGCCTCTCGCAATCATCGGTGGGCCGCCTCGCGGCAGACCCGCCACATGCCTGTTCTCGCCCGCCTCCTCGTCGCCGCCAGCCTGATCACCCAGGCTCCCGCGGCTCCCCCCGCCGGCCTCGTCGCCGCGCTGGAAACCCTCCGTGATCAGAAAAGCTACTCGTGGGAGATCATCAATTCCGACCCCGGTCCGGTGGAGCAAAAAATCGAAACCCGCCGTGGCACCGTCACGACCGTGCAGCAGAATACATCGCCCAATCTCAAGGGGCAGATCGACCGCAACGGCGACATGCTCATCCGCCGCGAATGGGCCGACGGCCTCCGCCTCGACACCGTGATCACGGCCACCGGCGGGATGGTCACCAACACTCCCGAAGGCTGGCTCGACGACCGCGAGATCCTCACCGCGCAGGCGGAAGAGCGCCTGCGCGGCCAGGCTCCGACACCGCGCTTTGCGTGGCTGCGCCGGGCAGACCGCCCTGACATCCGCCGGCCGGATCAGGAGCTGGTGCCGTTCTTGAAAAGTCCGGGCCCCTTTGAGTTTACCGGTGACAGCTACATTTTGCGGATGCGCAGCCGCTCCGGCGATCCTGCCCGCCCCAACGAGGACAACGCCGAGCCAGCGACGAGCGTGACGGTGACGATGAATTTGCGCGGTGGCGTGATCCGCGATTATGAGGTGAAGATCGAGGGCACGCATCGCACGAGCCGCTCGCGAATCGCCATCCCCGTCAGCGAACAACGAATCGTCATCCTCACCTACGTGCCGGTCTCGCGCATCGACCTTCCGCGGGAGGCCCGCGAAAAACTCGACCGCTCCCGCCGACCGGCCGGCGCCCGGTAGCCCGGAAATTGCCCAACGTGGCAACCGCAACCGAAGATCTTCGGAGAACTTGAAATCGGGCAGCGGGCATTTTCAATCTGTCCTGGGAAGACCGGAACGGGGTTTCCAATTTCAAGTTGCCCGATGACCGATGCCCGATTGTCAAACGGTCGCTGCGCTCGGTCCAGGCTTTCTGAAATCGTCGCAGCAAGGCACGATGCAGACGGATGGCAGCACAGCCATGAAGAGGTTTCTCAGGGAAATTTCCGTCCCCCGACTTGTCGGGAGAGCGATCACCTCGCGGTTTGCCCCGACGAAATCGGCCCGACCGGGCGAAAATTTCACCCCTCCAAGGGTGCAAGCTTCGGGGGAGAATTCTTCGAATGCGGGGCTACGGGTTCGACTCGTAGATCTCGACGAGGGCGATGCCCGTGTCGACTCCGGCGGGGGCGTTGATGGGGCCGCGCACCACGGCCGTGTACGCGCCGGGTTCGAGGAAGATGAGGATGGCGGCATCGAGACTCTGGTTGCCGAGGGCAAAGGCGCGCACGCGTGACGCGGCGTCGCGGATCAGCGCCGCCTCCGGGTCGCGGAACCAGTCATCATTCGTGCGCACCGCCGCCGATCCGCGGAAAATTGAGACCTGCGGATTGGCCAGCACACCGGCGACATTGAACGGGGCGCCGGCGAGCGCCGGACCGCTGGCGCGAACGAGCACCCGCTGCGGCGCAGTGCCGCCGATGACAAATCCGGCGATCAACGGAAAATCGGTGGTGATCAGTCCGAGGGTCGATGTGTTGACCAACCGGCGGGCGCCCGGTGCCTCGTTAGTCTCCGGCACTTCATAAATCTCGGCGAGCACGACGCCCGTGCCTCCGCCAATCTGCACCGAATACACGCCGGGTTGCAGCGTCGTCAGGAGCGCGGCATCGGCGCTGCCGGCGGGGAAAGGGAAGGCTCCCACGCGGGTGGCGGCCGCGGCGAGAGTCGCGGCAGTGGCGGCCGGCGCGCCCCAATCGTTGTTCTGTCCGATGACCGTACTGACCCGGAAAAGCTGGAGCGTGGGATCAGCCAGCGCGCCGGTGACGTTGAAGGGGGCCCGGCCAATCGCGGGGCCGGCGGCGCGGATAAGAACCTGTTTCGCGACCGTGCCGCCGATGGCAAATCCAGTGATCATGGGGGCGGCGGGTGTCGTGATGGCACGAACGGAGAGATTAACCAAGTGCTCGGTGCCGGCGATCCCGTCGATGGCGCCCACGATTGTGCCGGTGGTGCCGGCGGTCCCCGGGGTGCGCACCGTGCCACGGAGTGCGCTCTCGCTGAAGCCAAGGTCGAGGGCCGCCTGGGTCGTCGTGGTGGCGAGCAGCCGGCCGGTGGGGCCGAGTGCGCCCCGGGCGGAATCGACCGTGGCGCCAGAGGCGGTGAGCACGAAGACCTGACCATCAGGGGCGACGATCGCATAGCCGCCCCCCGCCGTGCTACCGACGAGGGCTGCGGAATAAAGGCCGGCCGAGGCGAGCGGCGGGTTGCGCGACACGGCGCGGGTGCCCTCGAAGCTCGTGTTGAGTTCGGCCAGGGTGCCGGAAACGGTGCCTGCCACCTCATCAATCGCGCCGCGGAGGGTGACGTTTCGCGCGGTCGCGGCGACCAGGGGCAGCGTAGCGGAGAAATTTCCCGCCAGGTCGACATTGACCACGAGGCCGACCACGCCGGCCGAGAGCGTCGGCAGGTGGCCGAAAAACGCGGCCGTGCCGTTGGAGCGTACGTGCAGCACGGCGTCGCCCGCCTCGGCCGCGAAACGCCCGACATAGGTCCCCGTGAAATCGCGGGTGACCACGGTGAGGGTGGCGGCGGGGCTGGTGGTGGCGCCGAGGGCGTTCGTGACGACGACATCGAAGTTGCCGGCGTTGACGCTGGTCACGCTGGCGAGCGTGTAGGTCGCCCGGGTGGCTCCGACAATCGCGGTGCCGTTCCGGCGCCACTGAAAGGTGGGCGCGGGAAATGCCGCGGCTTCCACCCTCAGGCTGAAGGCACTGCCGGCAGCGACCGTCTGGCTCGCGGGCAGCGTGGTCAGCACCGGCGCGGAACGCACCGTGACCTGGGCGGAAGCGGAAGTGGTGCCGGCGAGATTGGTCGCGGTGACGGTGTAGCGGGCCGTGTCGGCGAGGGTGAGACTGGCAAAGGTGAAAGCGGCGCCGGTCGCACCCGGGATGGCCGTGCCGTCCTTCTGCCACTGATACGAAGGTGCCGGAGTCCCGATGGCGGAGACCTGCAACGTGAGGCGCGTCCCGGCGGGCACGGTCTGGTCGGTGGGCGGGGTGGTGAAAAACGGCGAAAGCACGCCTGCCACAAAGGTGATCGCGTGCTCCACCGAGGTGGCGGCGGCGATCAGGGTGTTGCCCGCCTGAGCAGCACGGACGACGAGGCTGCCGCCCAGGCCATTGACCACGTTGCCACTCAGTGAGCCGGCGCCGGACGCGAGGGTAAAGGTGACTGGCAGGTTGGAGGAGGCCGTGGCGCTGAGCGTGACGCCGCTGCCCGCGGCGGCGACGGCCACGGGCGGCGTGAAGGTGATGGTCTGCGGGCGCTTGGCGACGAACACGACGGCACCCATAGTGGTGACGGTGCCGATCGCGTTGGTCGCCACGAGGGTATACAGTGCGCTGTCAAAGGTGGCCGGCGCCACAATCGTGGTGGTCAACACCAGGCTGGGGTTGGTCGCCCCGAGGATGGCGACACCCTCTTTGCGCCACTGATAGGTGAGCGGCGCGGTGCCGTCGATGGTGGCGCTGAGGGTGACGGGGTCGCCCGGGTACACGCTGAAACTGGCGGGATGCGTGACCACGAACGGTGGCACCTGCCCCTGGACGAGGATGGGGGTGACGCTGGTAAAGAGGAGGCAGAGCGCGAGAAAGTCGGAACGCATGGCAGATTTCAACCAAGGTGAAGACGCGATGTCCATGGCGTGGTTGCGACAATCTGCACGGCGATCGACCCCGCCTTGAAGAACGCCAAGGTCTTTCCGGCTCCGGAACCTTTTCCGTCCAGAATCACTCTGTCGAACCCCGAACTTGAGCCAGAAAAAATTCCCCGGACCCGCCTCCTGCGTGCACAATTGCCGCTTTCGTGGCATCTTCTTTCCGGAGGTACGCTGACTGGACACGGTTTGGACACAGGACTGGCACGCAGAGAATACCCAAGACCGGCGGAGTGAACACTCCCGATGGAATTATTCCGGCTGCTAGCGCGCGACCAGCAACGCCGGCATCGCGTGCGACGAGAGCCGCGTGCCGGCTGGAATCGAAAAGCCGCGCAGAAATTCCCCGGCCGGCAGCATCCGCCCTCCCGGGCGCTGCAGACGCCGCACGCGCAGTACGCCGGCACCCGTGCCAACCAGCAACCCGGCGGCATCCGCACCGAGCACTTCTCCGGGGAACGACGGGGTCGCCACGCCGCCGGCCGCCGTTTCCACCACATCGGCCAGACCGAATTTCACAATCAACCCGGCGAACCCCGCGGTGCAACAGGGCCAGGGAAACAAGCCATTGATTCTCGCCGCCAGCTCCGCCGCCGACACTGCAAAATCGATCACCCCATCCTCCTTGGTGAGTTTTCGGCAATAGGTGGCCGCGCCTTCCTCCTGCTCCGAAAATAGCAGCGCCCCGGCAGCCAGTCGCGCCAGGTTTCGCGCGAGGAGGGGCACGCAAGCCGCGGCGAGCTTCGCCTCTGCCTCCACCGCGGTATCCAAGCGGTCGATCGCGATCCGTTCACAGTCGGCGACCGGACCGGCGTCGAGCCGTCGCACGATTCGCATCAGGGTCACGCCCGTCTCGCGTTCGCCGGCGGCCACTGCCGTTTGAATCGGCGACGCGCCCCGGTATCTGGGCAGAATCGAAGTATGGAGATTCAACGTCCCCAGCCGCGGCGTCGCGATGAACTCGTCACGCAGGATGTGCCCGTACGCCATCACCAGGGCGACGTCGGCCACCAGCGCCGCCACCGTCTCACGCACCTCTCCGGTTAGTTTTTCCGGCTGCCACACCGGCAACCCCCGGAGGGTCGCCCATGCTTTGATGGCGTTGGCTTGCACTTTTTGGCCACGCCCCACCGGCCGGTCGGGCTGCGTCAGGACGCCCACCACCGTGGCGAGGCCGGCACCGGCGCCGCTGAGCCACTCCAGCGACGGCAGCGCGATCGCGTCGGAGCCAAAAAAAACCAGCCGCAGGGGAGTGCTCATCGTGAAACGGGGCGACCTCCGTTCAATTCCGGTTTTCGATCGAAGCTGCGGCCCGGCGTCGCCGGATTCGTATTGGTTGCATCACACATCGCTGGACCCGGGTGGTGTAGGTCCGCGCTCCGCTGATTCAAAACAATTCGGCCGCGACGGGCTCTTCCCGGGCTCATCGCTGACGATCAAAATGCCCCACGGGAGTTTCTCCGCGGCTTTCCCGATGAGCACGGCGCGCTCGAATCGACGACCGAGCGGCGTAATGCACCGCAGCGGCGCACCCAAAGTCGCGATGACGGCATCGTCCCTCGTGGCCTCGAGGTCGTGGTGTTTGACCGAGCGGGGCCTATTGCCGGCGCCACCGGTGCGCGCCAGCCACCCGTGAGGATGCCGGATTTCCGGGGGATCGAATCCGGACGGGTTTTGCCCGTTGACCGCGATGGGCCCGGAGGTTTGCTTGGTCGCACGGTGGGAGAACGGAGCGATCTGTCCGTGCACCCCGCCAACCACTCCCCACCCTATTTCCCGGCAGCAATCATACTTTGTTGGAGACGAACGAACCCATGCCTCGTGATACAGCCGATCGCAACGGCACCGCGCCGTTGACCATCATCGGCAGTCGCTCGCCAGAGTTCTCGGTCCAGGCCATCGTCGGCGGGAAAATCGTGAACCTGACGTCACTGGATCTGCTCGATCGTTACGCGCTCCTTTTCTTCTATCCCAACGATTTTTCCATCGTCTGCCCCACGGAGCTGATGGCGCTCCAGCACGCCCTGCCGGAATTCGAGCAACGAAGCGTGGAAGTGATCGGCATTTCCGTCGACTCCATCGAGGCCCACCAGGCGTGGTTGCTGCAGCCCGAATCGGACCACGGCATCAGTGGCGTCACGTTCAAGCTCGTCTCCGATGTTCGCAAGGAACTCGCCCGTGCCTTCTGCGTCCTCGACGAAGACGCCGGCATTTGCCATCGCGGCGTCTTCCTCCTCGACCGGGACAGCCTCGTCGTTTACGGCGCGGTCAACAATCTCGACGTCGGCCGAAACATCGAGGAACTCCTGCGCATCGTCGACGCGGCGCAACACACGGAGCAGTACGTCGAGTGGTGTCCCGCTGACTGGAGGCCCGGCGCGCGAACGATCGGGCCGGGACAAGAGGGCATCATGAAGTACTACGGGGCGCGGTCGGCCCGAAAATAGTCCCATGATTGTCGATACTCGATTCCTGCGGAAGTTAAACCCGATGATCGTCGGTACGCGATTCATGCGGAAGTATCGCCCCATCCTCGAGGAGGTGACGAACCTCCGCTGGCTCTTCACGGCGGTGACCCTGTCGGCAATCGCGATTCTTGTGATGTTCCTGCACTCGATTTCGAAACTCCACATCGGAGAAGCGGAACTCGAGCTTCAGTCGCATGATCAAGTGACGCTGGATACGGCGAAAATGGGTGGACGCATCCTCAAGGTCGGACTGTCAATCCGGAGTTTCCTCAAGTTCGACATGACGGAGGACCTCTTCGAGTTCGACGGCATCCTCTGGTTTGAAGGCGACCCGCGGCTGTTGGAGAAGACGCCCATCGACAAGTTCTACTTCGACAGGGGCAAGCTGATCGAGCACACGGAACTCCCGCCCCAGAAAGATCGACGCCTGTTCAAGGTGCGAGCCCGCGTGCAGTCGAATCTGGAGTATCGTTACTTTCCCCTCGACGATCATCGCCTCGACCTCGTGCTCAAAAACGTCGCCATGACCGCCGCCGACGCGGTCCTGACCACGGACCTTGATTCGTTGTTCGTTTCCTCCAAGGCCCTCGATGAAGGAAGCTGGAAGCTGCTGGAAAAAAAGGTGCGATCCGGCTTTGAGGTTGTGCCGCTGCGGGTCGACGCGAACGACAAGGTCTTGGACCACGCCACCGCGACGCCCGAGGTGGTGTTCTCACTCGACTTCAAGCGCAAGGGCCTTCGCCCCGTATTCATCATCTTCGTGCCGCTGTTCTTTATTTTCTTCCTCGGCTTGGCGTCGTTGACCCTCGATCCGACCCTCGATTTCAGCAACGTGCTCGCCCTGTCCCTGGCAAGCCTGACTTCGCTGCTCTACTACCAAATGGTCGTCCAGGGTATTACACCCCGCGGGGACTACTTCACGCTCTCCGACCGGATCTACACCCTGTTGCTCATCATCTCGACGGCGACGTTTCTCCTGCTGATGTTGCACATGCATCAATACTGGAAATGGAAGGGGAAAACGGAACTCCCCGAGGTGCTGGAATACATCCGCGTTTCGGGGGCCATCTTGCGGCGACTCGCGTTGATGCTGTTTTTGGTCGTGATGCTCGTCTGTCTCCTACTGCTCATGCCATGAGGAGGAACCCATGATCATTGTGGGATCGCCAGCACCGGTCTTCACCGCCGACGCCATCGTCAACGGGCAGATTGGCACGGTGTCGCTCAAGCAATTTCTCGGAAAATTCGTCCTGTTGTTTTTCTATCCGGGCGACTTCAGCCACGCCTGCCCGTCGGAATTGCAGGGGCTCCAACGTCACCTGGCCGACTTTCAGGCCAGAGACGTCGAAATTCTCGCCGTGTCCGTGGACTCCCACTACACGCACCAGGCGTGGCTGCAAATGCCGGTGACCAAGGGCGGCGTCGAGGGCTCGACGATTACGCTGATCTCCGACATGAATCAGCGCATCGCGCGAGCCTATGGTGTCCTGAACGAGTCAACCGGCACCGCGTTGCGGGCGTCCTTCGTCATCGACCGCGCGGGAATCACCCAATACGGTTCGGCGAACCTGGAGCGTTTTGCCCGGAGCATCGACGAACTCCTCCGGGTCGTCGACGCGATTCAATATTCGGAGAAACACGGCGTGCATTGTTTGGTCAACTGGCGACCCGGCGATTCGCAGACGCCCCCCCGCTCCGCCTAGCCCACGGAGTCCGGTCGGCGAAATTCGCCACGCGAAAATCCCGGCGCCGGTGCGCCGGGGATCGCGCGGGTGTTCGATCACATTCTCCGGCGTCCGGGCACTTCGTAAATCTTCAGCCATGCGACGGCTGTCGCGCCACCCACCCCGTTGACCGGCGCCGTAGAGGTTCCCGGCCGCAGCCTCGCCCTCAACGCGATGTCGGCCGATCCTGCTGCCAGCGGAAACGCACCCCGGCTTGCCGCCACCGCACTGTCGTCTCGCGTCGACCGGGGAAGTTTGCCTCGCTCGGCACCAGCCCATGCCCGACTCACCGATCGCGCCGGAGACCCACCATCCCTACGCCGCGCTGCGCGTTACCCAATACCGGAACTATCTGGTCGGCAGTTCGCTCGCCCTGCTCGGTCGTCAGGCCGTCACCGCCGCCGCGATCTGGCAGGTTTACGAGTGGACCCACTCGGCCACCGCGCTCGGCCTCGTCGGCCTCGTCAACGTGCTGCCGCTCCTCGCGCTGTCGCTCCCCGCCGGCGCCATCGCGGACCGGCACGATCGGCGGCGCCTGATTGCCCTCGGCACCGCGGTCGTCGCCGTCGTGAATGTCGCGCTCGCCGGGCTCGCCTGGTGGTCCCGCGCGGTGCCGGACCTCGAGCCCCTCCGCTGGGCCAATTCCGTCCTGCGGGCCACGGCGCTGCTGTTCGAGCAGCAGGCCGACCCCGCCACGCTGCGGTTCGACGAGCCGGCGCTCCCGCTCGTGTTTCTGCTGCTGCTGGCGCACGCCAGCGCGCGCATCCTTATCTGGCCGGCGCGCTCCAGCATCACGCCCCTGCTCGTGCCGACCCCGGTGCTGGCCAACGCGATCACCTGGAACACGAGCAGCTTCGAGATCGCCACTGTCGCCGGCCCCGCACTCGGGGGCTTCCTGATTGCCTACGCGGGGATGCCGTGGGTTTACGCGCTCGGCGCCGGGCTCGAACTGGTCTTCCTGCTGACCCTGGCTCGCGTAACCTATTTTCAAGTACCGGCGCCGGCGGCCGGCCGGCGGAGTTGGCGCGACATGCTGGCCGGGGCCGGCTTCATCCGGCGCCACCCGGTCATTCTCGGCGCGAGTTCGCTCGATCTCTTTGCCGTGCTGCTGGGCGGGGCCACCGCGCTCCTGCCCGTCTATGCCGATCAGATTCTGCACGTGGGGCCGATCGGCTTTGGCTGGTTGCGCGCCGCGCCCTCGATCGGCGCGTTTGCCATGGCGATGTGGATCGCCCATCGGCCACCCCTGGAACGACCCGGCCGCGCCCTGCTCTGGTCGGTGGTCGGCTTTGGCGTCGCCATCGTCGTCTTCGGCGTTTCCCGCTCGTTCTGGCTGTCGCTCGTCGCCCTCTGTTTGACCGGCGCGTTTGACAACATCAGCGTCGTGGTCCGGCAGTCGCTCGTCCAACTGCTGACGCCGGACGAGTTGCGCGGTCGGGTGACGGCCGTGAATCAGATCTTTATCGGTTCCTCCAACGAGATTGGCGCGCTCCGGGCCGGGCTGATGGCGGGTGCGGTCGGCCCGGTGGCGGCCGTGGTGCTGGGCGGCATCGGCACCATCGCCGTCGCGGCCATCGTCGCCCGTGGCGTGCCATCCTTGCGCCGGCTGCCGCCGCTGCACGAACTCCGACCGGGCGTTTAGCGCGGATTTTTTCGCAACGCGGAAACCGCAACCGAAGGTGTAGCCGCGCTTGAGCCGAAGGCGAAAGCGTGGCCGTACGTGAGGCCACGTTGTCGCTCCGCTCCAACGCGGCTACGCGATCGCCAAATCGCCGGCCGCCGGGCAACACCCGGCCGCGTGGAATAATTGCGGGCTAGACTTCACCGCGCGCGCGCGCCTTGCTCGCGTCGGACATGGTCGAGAACCGCAAGTCATTCCTCATTCTCGGGCTGGCCTCCAGCTTGGTCGTGGCGCTCATCGCGATTGTCGCCGATGCGGATTTGCGCGATCGGCTCGGCAGCGTCTACTACATCATCACCCTGGCGATCATCGGTTGCGTGCTGCTGATCCTGGCCGGTTACGCGTGGGATCGCACGCTGATGCAGCGCGTCAAGTCGCTGCGCACCTCCGTCCCGGCGACCGTCGGGGAGCTCGACAGCGAATCGAATCACGACGAAATTATTGGCCTTGCCCGCAACATCGAGCGCATGGCCCAGGCACTCCAGAAAACCGAGGCCAGTTACCGCGGCATCGTCGAGGACCAGGTCGACCTGATTTGCCGTTACCGGCCCGACGGCCGGCTCACGTTCGTCAACAGCGCCTATGCGAAGGGTTTCGGCCGCAAACGCACGGAACTGGTCGGCCACGCCTTTCCCTTCTTCGCCCCCGGCGCCGCCATCGGCGACGAGCCCTACACCTTTGAACGCGAGCTCGAATTCGCCGACGGCCGCCGCCGCTGGCTCCTGTGGACCCAGCGCCCGATTCGGGACGACGCGCGGACCACGCTGGAATTCCAGGCGGTGGGGCACGACATCACCCTGCGCAAGGAGGCCGAGGCGGCCCTGCTGCACGCCAAGGAGACGGCGGAGGCGGCGGATCGTGCGAAAAGCGAATTCCTTACCATCGTCAGTCATGAAATCCGCACGCCGATCAACGGCGTGATCGGCTTCGCGCAAATCCTCGCCGACTCTCCCCTGTCGCCCGAACAACGCGAACACGTCGCCATCATCAAGACGAGCGGCCAGGCCCTGGAAAAATTGATCACGGACATCCTGGACCTGTCCAAGCTTGAAGCCGGAACCATCGAGATTGAATCCGCCCCCTTTGCGCTGCACCGGACCATCGATGAGCTGCTGGCGTTTTTCCAACCCCGCGCTCGTGCCGCCGCCCTGAATCTCTCCGCCCACATCGATCCGGATGTGCCGACGGTGGTGAACGGCGACGCGGCGCGTCTGCGCCAGATCCTCTCCAATCTGGTCGGCAACGCCCTGAAATTCACGGAACGGGGGCAAATCACCGTGCAGGTTTCGTGCATGCGGGGCGAACCGATCAGCCAGCGCGATTCGCGCCGCTCGGTGCGGATTTTTTTCTCCGTGGCGGACACAGGCATCGGCGTTCCGACCGAAAAACTCTCCCGGTTGTTCAAGCCGTTCAGCCAGGTCGATCACTCCACCGAGCGGCGCCGCAGTGGCACCGGCCTCGGGCTGATCATCTCCAAGCGGCTGTGCGAACTGATGGGCGGGACCATTTCGGTCGACAGCAAGCCGGGCCAAGGATCGATCTTCCGGTTCTCGGTGGTCGCGGACTTCGAGAAACAGGCGGTTCCAGCGCGCGAGACCGCGGCGGCCCGCTAGCCCGCAGCGCGGTCCAGGGAGGGCGGAGCGCCGTCGGCTCCGTCCTGCCGCTTTGACCCCGGGACTCAGTACCGGTAGTGCTCGGACTTATACGGACCTTCCACCGGCACCCCGAGGTAGGCCGCCTGGTCTTTCGTGAGTTTCGTCAGTTTCGCACCAATCTTTTCGAGGTGGAGTCGCGCGACTTCCTCATCCAGGTGCTTGGGCAGCCGGTAAACGCCCACCGCATAGGTGTCGCGGTTCTTCCACAGGTCGAGTTGGGCCAGCGTCTGGTTGGTGAAGCTGTTCGACATGACGAACGAAGGATGCCCGGTGGCGCAGCCCAGATTCACGAGCCGGCCCTCGGCCAGCAGGTAGAGACTGCGACCGCTGGGGAACGTATAAAGATCGTACTGCGGCTTCACGTTGACGCGCCGGGCGTCGGACCGGTTCAGCCGGTCGACCTGGATCTCGTTG
>SXSC01000179.1 GCA_005792355.1 Opitutaceae bacterium | reverse complement strand
GATCTCCTCGATCGCGAGCACGACGCCGTGGTGCGAGGTCTGGCCGAAGCCGGCCTCCTTGCCGGTGAGCGAGGCAAATTCGCCGACTTTGATGGTCCCCTCGGCGGCGGGCAGGACCGGGGCGAGCGTGAGCAGGGCCGAAACAAGACAAGTAGTGAGTTTCATAGGAAGGGAAGGGAGTTGGTCAGGGCGCGACGGTTTCGACAAAGACGAACTTGCCGTCTTTCACCTGGAGGACGACGGCGGACTTGGTGGGATTGCGGTGCTCATCGAACGTGATGACGCCGGTGACGCCCTTGAAATTCCTGGTGGTGGCGAGTGCGTCGCGGAGTTTTGGGCCGTCGGTGGTTCCGGCGCGTTTGATCGCATCGACCAGCAACATGGCCGAGTCGTAGCCGAGGGCGCACAGTGCGTTCGTGCCATCGCCCCAGCGTTTGGTGTAGCGATCGTTGAAGGCGACAATCTGGGGATCTCTGCTGGCGGGGGAATAGTGCGTGGAAAGATACGCGCCCTCGACCGCCTTGCCCCCGATATTGATGAGTTCCGCCGATTCCCAGCCGTCGACCCCGAAGAGGGGAAGGGTCATGCCGAGGTCGCGGGCCTGTTTGCAGATCAGGGCGGCCTCCGCGTAGTAGCCGGGAACGAAGATGCCCTCCACGCCGGCGGCCTTGATGGCCGTGAGCTGCGCGCGGAAGTCCTTGTCGCCCTCGGAGTATTTCTGCTCGAGCACCAGGTTGCCGCCATCCTCGGTGAATCGTTGCCGGAAATACTTTGCGAGCCCGACGCTTTGGGCGGAAGAGACCGACGACAACAGTGCGACCCGTTGGAGTTTGAGGGAATGGCGGGCGAATTTCGCCATCACGGTGCCTTGGAAGGAATCGATGAAGCAAACGCGGAAGATGTAATTGCCCTTGGCGGTGACTTCGGGGGCGGTGGCGCCCGGCGAGATGAGCGGGATCTTGGCGTTTTGGGCGATGGGGGCGGCTTCGAGGGTGCGCCCGGAGGTGATTTCGCCGAGGATCGCGACGACCTTGTCGCGCGAGATGAACTTCTTGGCGATCGTGGCGGCCTCGCCGGGCTTCGACTGGTCGTCCTCGACCAGGAGTTCGAGTTTCCGGCCGAGCACGCCGCCGGCGGCGTTGACCTCCTCGATGGCCTGGAGAGTGCCCTTGTGCGCGGTCTGGCCGTAGGTCGCCTCTTTGCCGGTCAACGAGGCGAACTCGCCAATCTTGATCGTGCCCTGGGCAGGCGCGGTGGCGGGAAGAAACGTGGAGACGAACAGAGCGAGAAGCGGACGAAACGCAGGCATCATGGAAAACGGGACGAAAAAGTGGGAGCGCGGAGCCAAGGCCAGCCCGGGCGAGTTTTCAACCTATCTGTTCAAAGAGTACGCACCTTTGTTCTTTCCGCCGCGGTGGCGAGCGGTTCAACTTACGAACGATTGAACACCTTCGACCGGCATCTTCTGCGCGAGTGGCTGCAGATTCTCGGCCTGGTGGTGGCCGCCACCTGCGGACTGCTGCTGGTCCAGGTGTTATACGATGATTTCCGGCAGTTGAGCGACCTCGGGGCGCCGCCGCTCCTCTTGGGACGCTACGTGATGGTGCGGATCCCCAGTTTTCTTGCCGCGGTGCTGCCCCTTTCCCTGCTGGTTTCGCTGCTCTACGTGCTGGGCAAGCTCCACCGGGCGAACGAACTCAGCGCCATGCGCGCCGCCGGCGTGGGATTTGGCCGGTTGATGGCTCCAATCTGGATTTTGGGTCTGGGGTGTTGCGGGATCTCTTGGTGGCTCAATACCAGCGTGGTGCCGTGGTCGGTCGAGGAATCGCGGGCGATCCGGGATGAATTGGAATATCAAAATCAGTCGGCCCGGGCGCTGCCGGCCGATCGGGTCGGGGCGGTGTATAGTGTCGCCTTCGACAATCCGGATGCGCGCCGGATGTGGTTTTTCAACCGGTACAGCAACGCCACCGAGCGCGGCTATGGGGTTTCGGTTTCGGAACTTGACGCGTTGCGCCGCGAACGTCGGCGCATCACGGCGGCGGAGGCCTGGTTCGATGCCGCGCGCAACGGCTGGATGTTCCAACGCGGTCGCGAGCTGACGTTTTCAGCCGAAACCGGGGAGCTGACGGGCTCACAGCCATTCACGGAAAAATTCGCCGCCAATTACCGCGAGGATCCTGGGTTGATGCTGTTGATTGATCGGCGGGCGTCGCGCCTGTCGCTGCGGGAACTGCGGGCGCTGATCGCGCACCTCGAGCTCGAGCGCAGCCCCAAGCTGGCGGAGTACGCAGTGCGTTACCACGGACTGATTGCGGACGTCGTCGCGCCCCTGATCGTCATTGCGATGGCGATTCCATTCGCTGTGTCGGGGGTGCGGGTGAATCCGGCGGTCGGCGTGTCGAAGTCCATCGGGCTTTTCTTTCTCTATTATATGTTCAGCACGGTGGCGACTTCCCTGGCCACCAAGGGGGTCGTCGATCCGGTGCTGGCGGCCTGGCTGCCCAATGCCGGCATGGCGGGGATTGCGGCGGTATTGTTTGCGCGGCTGCGATAGCCCTCATTTTTCACCCTCCCCAGGATGGTCAGCCGGCGATTGATGATTCTTGGTCGGCGGGTTTACGTCGCCGTGCGGTTCAGGCGGGCCAATCGCCCGCCCGCGGAGCTGGGCAGTGGCCGATTTCGTAGTCGGAAAAATCGTTGTGCACATCCTCGTACGGACGGTCCTGCAGGTAAATCTGCAGGATCCGGGAGTGCTCGTGGTCGGAGGTCGGAAAGATTTTGGGCGGTTCACCGGGCAGCATGATCGCGGTGTAGGCGCGCCGCCGGTCAACCATTCGTCGGATTACAACCATGGTGACGAGACGATGCGCGGGCCGGCCGAATTCGCCAGTGCGAAGGGGACGAGGAGCGTTGTGTCGGCGCGGGCGGTCATGCGTTCTGTCGACCAGTGGGTGCTCAGGCCCAGTTGAAATTGAAGCTCACGCTAATCCGCTCCTCGGCGACGCGATTGGCCGCGACTTCGTGGCGCAGCCAGCTTTCAAAGAGGACCACGTTTCCGGCTTCCGCGGGATAGGTGATGTGCACCTGATTGGCGCGGCGGGCCCCGGGCAGTTTGGGCGGGGCGGCCATGAAGCGATCCAGCCGCGGATCCTCGAACTTGAGGCCGGGGCAGCCGCGCGGCGTCACCACGTAGTAAGTGCCACTGATGAACGACAGCGGGTGCAGATGCAGGGAGTGCGCCGCGGTGGGTGGCATGATGTTGACCCAGAGATCGGTGAGCCGGATGGAACGGCCGCGCAGATTCAGGTCGAGGGCGCGGGCAAACCCGCGAACGTGCCGGGTGAGTTTTTTCTCGAGATCAGAAAAGGTGCTCGAGAAACGGTGCAGCTCGTTCAGCGAGGCGTAACTCGTGTAACCGCCGGGGTAATTTTTTTCCGACCAGCGGCGGCCGGCGCGATCAAACGCGCGCAGCTGCCGGCACTCTCCGGCAAGGTCGGCATTGAGCCGCGCGAGCCCGCTTTTCTGCAAGGGCTCGCAGTAAATGAAAGTGGGAAACCAGGCGCGGATCGGCATGGCGCGAGAATGGCGAATCCGAGTGGTCGGTGGCGAGTGGGTTTTCGGCTCCGGACCGGGCTACGGTGAAGCCGCCAGGCAACCGCGAATCGCCCCGTGCGAGTGTCACGTAATACGTGACACTCGCGATTGCGAGAATCGGGGTGCGCGGTGAGAGCATGGTCGGGGGTGAACATGTAACGTATTACGTTACATGTTTGCCAAGGCGCGCAGGTGGGGCACGCCGCCGGGCAGGCGCTGCCCGCCGGGCCGGAGGGAGGTTACCGCACGCCGCCCATCAGGCGCTTCACCCAGGGTATGAGCGCGAGGAGGACGAGGGTCGCGACTCCGACCCAGATTGCCTGCTTGAAGAAGAAATCGGCGAGCACACTGGCGTCTTTCGATTCGAAGTGCCCGGCGAGCACGCCCGCGAGCTTGTTGCCGAGCGCGGTCGCGAGGAACCAGATGCCCATCATCAGACCGAGCAGGCGTTGGGGCGCGAGTTTGGTCATGGTGCTGAGTCCCACGGGGCTCAGGCACATTTCCCCGAGAGTTTGAAGGAAGAAAAGGCCGACGATCCATAACGGGCTGACCTTGCCTTCGGCGGTGAGCTTCGCCGCCGGTACCATCAGCACGAACGAAAGCCCGAGAAACACGAGGGCCAGCATGAACTTGAACGGGCTCGAGGGCTGGTTGCGGCCGAGCTTTATCCACAACCACGCAAACCCGGGCGCGAGGATGATGACCCAGAGCGAGTTGACCGACTGGAACCAGGCCGACGGAAAATTCCACCCAAAAATCTGCGTGCGGGTAAGTTGGTCGCCAAAGAGCGAGATGGTCGAACCGGCCTGCTCGAAAATCGCCCAGAAAATCTCCGCGGCGATAAAGAACACAAGAATCGCGGCGATGCGTTTGCTGTCGGCGTCCGGTTTGAAGGCGAAGTAGAAGACGGCGGCAATCTGCACCGCGAACAGCCCGTAAACGACCGACGGATATTGGTCCGCGAGCATCATCACGCCCATGAGCGCAGCGGTCGCGATGACGACGAGCGCCAGCTTGCCCCATGGCCGGGTGGCGTCGGCCGGCGGGCCCAGGCCGACGTGCGCGAGGCGTTCGCCGGTCAGCACGTAGACGATCAGACCGATTGTCATGCCGACACCTGCGGCCCCAAAGCCCCAGTGCCAGCTGTGCAGCGGATCCATGCCCCAGCCGGCCAGCATGGCCCGGAACTCGGCGCTCTGCGCAAGCCAGCCGGTGACAAGCGGGGCCGCGAAGGCACCAAGGTTGATGCCCATGTAGAAAATGGAAAAGCCGGCGTCGCGCCGCTCGTCGTCCGGACGATAAAGGCTGCCGACCATCGTGCTGATGTTGGGCTTCAGGAGTCCGGTGCCGAGCGCCACGAGCACGAGGCCGGCGAAGAACGTAGCCTCGGAACTGAAGGCCATGGAGAAATGGCCGCAGGCGATGATGCAGCCGCCGATCAACACCGAACGGCGCGCGCCAATGAAGTTGTCTGCAATGAAGCCGCCCACGATCGAGAGCATGTAAACGCTCATCGTGTAGTTTCCGTAGATGGCGGCGGCGGTTTTCTTGTCGTAGCCAAGGCCACCGGCGTCGGCCCCCGCCACCATGAAGAGCGTGAGCAACGCCCGCATGCCGTAATAGCTGAAGCGTTCCCAGAGCTCGCTGAAAAAGAGGGTGGTCAGCCCGCGCGGGTGTCCGCCCAAGCCGCCGGAATCGATCGATCCGGCAGCGCCGGGATTGGGTGGGGCCGGAGGGGCAGCAGGGGCGGAACTCATATTGGCGGGGGAGCTTGAGTGGCCCTCCGCGGTGGGCAAAGCTGAAATGCTGGAGCGGAGAAAAATCGGCGAGAGGCGGCGTGAGAGGCCCCGCGCGGCGCATGGGAGGAACGAGGCACGCGCACGGCCGGGTCTGCCCGGCCGCTGTCAGAACAAAGTGTTCAAGGTCGCGACGATTCGCGCGAGGGCCTGATCATAGCCCGCATCAGTGAAGTCGATATATTGCAGTTTCGACAGCCGGTAGGGAATTTTACAGGGCTGATACAACGCCGCCAGCGTGGGTTTCTTGTGATCGAGGTAATAGTTCCATTCGTCCTCCACGTTTTCGGAGGAGACACTGGTGGGCGAAAGAATCACGATCATGCACTGGCACCCATCGAGGGCTTCGCCGATCTGGCGCGCCCAGCTCTTGGCCGGCTCGATCCGGTAAACGTCGAGCCAGACCTCGATGTTGTGCTTGAGCAGGCTGTTGGCGAGACGGGTCGCAAAGGTGGCGTCGGCCCGGGCGTAGCTCAGAAAGACCTTCGGCGGCGGCGTATCCCGTTTTTTCAACCGGGCAATCTCGATCAGGTGTTTCTGTTCCTGCAGGAGGAAGCGCTGCAGCAGCATCTGCGAAAGCGCGACCACGATTTCGGGATGCGTCTGCAGAAATTGCGTGAAAATCGAACGATCGATTTCGAAGACCTCGGTCGGTTCGGCCGTGATGATGGTCGCGGTGCGCGGCACATCGAGCAGCATCGCCAGATCGCCAAAATGAGCGCCGGAGCGGAGTTGATTGATCAGGAGGCGCTGCCCCTCGAGGCATTTGCAGACGTCGACACTCCCCTCGATGATAACGTAAAAGCAGTGTTCGACTTCGCCCTCGTGGCAGAGCGTGACTTGCGCCGGGTAAGTCTGGCGCCGGGCGGTGTCCCGAAGGTGTGCGAGCGCCGTGGACGAAAGCTTCGGAAAGATTTCGGCCAGCAACTCAAGGCCTTTGTCGATAATCATGCGGAGTGGGAGAGTGGGCGCCCGGCGGCGGGCTTGCGCCGGACTCCAGCGGCAAACGCGAACCGGATCAAATCCCTAATCACTGCACAAACACCGGAATCGCGGCAACGGTTCGCTGGCCATTTTCCAACTCGAACTTGAGCTCGCCGGGTTCAGTCGGGGTAAACTCGAAATCCCGGGTTTCGCCGACCGTCACGATTTGGGAAGCAGGCTGCACCGTCGCCCGCGCCGGCGGCAGCAGCGCGCCATCCTTCGCGAGCGCGCGCCACGTCAGGACACGAGCGCCATTCATGATCCGGAGCACGGTGGTCGAGTTGTTGAGCGAGATGTTGATGAGACGGATCCGATAGGTCTGGCCGGTCGTAAACTGCATGCTGCGGGTGGTTCCGCCGTTGAGCTGAATCCCGCGGCCGCCCCGGGCGCTGACCAGCACGACGCGATCTTTGTCGGGATCATATTGTTGGCCAGGTTCCAGGACTATCAGCGGTCCGTAAAGCCCGGTGAGCAGCTGGCTCTCGTCGTCGAAATGGGTGTGGTAAATGAAGGTGCCGGCCCGGGGCGGAGTCATCTCCGCGATAAAGGAACCGCCCGGGGCGATGCTCGGAGTCACGCTGGCGGAGTGTCCGCCCCAGCCGACGACGCCGTCGTAGATGCTCTCCAACTCGATGCCGTGCCAGTGGACCGCGGTCGGGCGGGGCAGGTGGTTGACGACTTTGATCTGGGTGCGCTGCCCTCGGGTCAGGATGAGCGGCGGGCCCGGGATCGAAAACTCCTCTGGCGGTTGCCCGCCGAATCCTTCCTGCACGAAATAAGAGGTCAACGGGAAGGCAGGTGCCCGGGGATTCGGATGCTCGCGCACATGCAGCGTCAGCTCGCGCGCGGGCCCTTTCTCCGGTTTTTTCAGAGCGATGGCCCCGCCCTGGATTTCAATCCCCAGCACCAGGCCGGACATGTCCTCGAACGCGTGACGCTTGTGCTCGTCTTCCGCCACGGGCCCCTTGCCCGGCGGCCGCACCCTGAGTCTGGAGGAAAAATGGGCCGACATGTGGCAGTGGTACAGCCACCGCCCCGCTTCAGTGGCCTGCCATTCGATCCGAATCGAGCCGGCGCTCGGGATTCGCTCCGTCACGGATTTTTCCCGCTCCCCCTCCGCATAGAAAGTATCCTGTTGCCCGTCGTTCCGGCTGAGCACGTCGAAGTGAAATCCGTGCAGATGCATCGGATGCGTGCCGACGCTCGCGTTGATCACCCGCCAGCGCACCCGCTCGCCAAGCTCATAGCGCAGGGGTTCGGTATACGGCCAGGTCAGCCCATTAACGGTCATCACCGCGCGGACCCGGGTCGAAGCGGGGAGGCCGGTGTCTTCGTCGATCGCCTGCGAGTCGTCGGGCGCGCGCTCCAGGTATTCGTTGAGCACGAAGATGCGCTCGTGCGGATCCGGCACCGTTCCCGGCGGATCGACTACCAGTCCGCCGTTCAGCAGCGCATCCTTGCCCTCCGCAAAGGTGGTGCGGGGCGGGCCCACGCTGGCCCAATACACAAAGGTCCCCGGCTTGTCGGCTTTCCAGCGGAATTCCCGCTCCTCGCCGGAGGCAATCATTACCACCGGATCCGCGGTTTCAGTGTGCGCGTGCAGGCCATGCACCTCAAGCGGTGGGCCGGCCACCGTGTGCTTGATCGTTACACGTAGTTCTGTGCCGGCGGGAACCCGAATCAACGGCCCGGGTGTTTGCAGCGGCCCGCCCTCCTCGCGAAACGCATACATCGGAAATCCGGCCCCGTCTTTCTTCTCCGGGCTCCACACGCCGGTATCCGTCCGCAATCGCAATGTCAGCACTCCGTTCTCGAGCCGGCCGGCCGGACGCCGGTTGTCCTGGGGCTCGATGGTCGGCAATCCGGTGGTGACGGTTCCGACAATGGCACAACCCAAGGCGCGCCTGGCGGCCGCGGCCAACGCCGGATTTTCCCCCGCCAGCACGGCGGTGAGCACGCTCACCAGTTGACCGCAATCGGCCGCGTCGTCGGGCTTTTCCGGCACCGTGCCGACCGCGCCGAAATACAGCACCGCACCGGTCGAGTCGAGGACCACGGCGGATGGCGTCACCGCGGATCGCAGGCGGGCCGCCAGTTCGCCTTTTTCATCTTTCACCACCGGAAATCCGAACTGGCGGGAAGCGGCGAAATTCCGGATGTCGGCGACGGCCTCGTTTCCGTTGGAGAAAACGGCGAAGAAACGAACCCCCTGGGCCGAGTATTCCCGGGCGACCCGGACGAACGGCGCGGAAAAGACGTCGGCGCACGGGCACTGCGCGGAGGTGAAGAACAAGACGGTGGCGCGATGCTCCGCGAAATCATCCCCGCCATGCTCGGTGCCATCGATATCTTGCCAGGCGACGGCGGCGACGGCGTTGCCTGGCGTGCCGGAAGTGCGCGTATTCCGGTAAACGAAATAACCGATTAGCAATGCGAGGAGCACGCCTCCGGCCGGAAACGAATTCTGGACCTGCCGGAGGCGGCGGCGGATGGAATTGATCATTTATGGGATGAAGGAGAGCCGGCGGGGCAACGCCCGGGAAAGTTCCGCGCTGGGGTGAACGCTCGCCGGCCGGCCCTGTGACCGCCCAACCTTCCGGCCGAAATACACAGCAGGCCAGCCAAAAAAATGGCCTCGATTGACGCAGTCGCGTTGACGGCCGTTTCTCCGCAATTGCGAGTCCACCGTCCAGCCGTAGCGCCGCCGGCACTGCGAATTTCTATTTATCTTGCCCGGGCGCGCCGCGTTCGAGATTGATTGGCGCGCCCCTCCTGCGGTCCGCCGCTCAACGACACCTCTTGTCGTCGTGTTGCTTGCCACTTCGTTGTCGAGTTCAGCGATTAAGATTTCTCCCATGCCGTTATCATCGAATGCTGCTCAAAAAAACGTCTCTCCGGTGAGCGGCGGGGGCGGGTGGCGCACCGTCAACGTGAGAAGTCTGCGGCTCGGGGCCGGACTGGTCCTGCTCGCCTACGTCATCTCGCACTTTGGCAACCACGCCCTCGGCTTGATTTCGCTGCAGGCGATGGAAACGGCACGTCCCCTGGTCATGGGTTTCTGGCGCAGCCCGATTCCGACGGTGGCATTGTACGGCTCACTGGCGGTGCACGGGACGCTCGCCCTCTGGCTGCTTTATCAGCGGCAGTCACTGCGCATGCCCTTGTGGGAATTCTGGCAATATGCGTTCGGGCTCGCGTTGCCTCCGCTGCTCACCGCCCATGCCTTGGGCGCCCGACTCAACTGGTGGTTCAACGGGACGGAAGGATCGTACTCCCGCACGCTGTTGTCCTACGTTGTGACGGCGCCAGAGCGCGGCGTGAATCAGTCGATTCTGCTGACACTCGCCTGGGTGCATGGCTGCATCGGTTTACACTACTGGCTGCGTTTCCGCCCCTGGTACCCATACGTGCGCACCTGGCTGCTCGTCGTCGCACTGTTGCTGCCGGTGCTGTCCGTTGGTGGGATTGTGGCCGGCGGCCGCGAGCTGACGGTGCAAGCCCGGACTCCCGGCTGGCTTGAATCGCAACCAGGCAGGCGCAATCAAGCAACCGATTTGGAAGGTTCGTCGCGAGCCCGGCGGCAGACCCGCACGGGACGGATCGTCACCTACGTGATTGATGGTTATCTCTTCGCGCTCATGGGCGTTTTCGCCGCGCGGGGTGTTCGCTCTCTCTGGCAGCAGCGTCGGGCGGTGTGCATCTCGTATTCAGGTGGCCGGGCGGTCACGGTGCCGATCGGTTCCACCATCCTCGACGCGAGTCGTCAGGCTGGGTTCCCGCATGCGTCGGTCTGCGGTGGGCGCGGCCGCTGCTCAACCTGCCGCGTGCTGATCGTCGACGGATTTGGGACACTCCCGCCGGCGAGTGCGGCGGAGAAGCAGGTGTTGGCGAGCGTCCGGGCGGCGCCGGATGTTCGGCTTGCCTGCCAGACCCGCCCGGTGATGGCCGTCACCGTCATGCCCCTCCTGCCACCTTCAATCTCCGCGGATGAATCGTTTGGGGTGGACGCCCGTCAGGGCCATGAGCAGCGGGTGGCGGTCCTTTTTGCGGATCTCCGCGGCTTCACCCGCATGGCGGAGAAGAAACTGCCCTACGACACGGTCTTTATCTTGAATCGCTATTTCGAAGCCGTCGGTAAGGCGATCACCAGCGCCGGAGGAATCACGAATCAGTTCACGGGCGACGGGGTCATGGCGCTCTTCGGCATCAAAGACGGCCCCGAGGTCGGTTGCCGCCAGGCGCTCGCAGCCGTCCGCTTTATCGTTCAAGAAGTTTCGCGGCTCAGCAGTGATCTCGCGCATGATCTTCCGGAACCGTTGCGCGTTGGCATCGGGATTCACGTCGGTTCCGCTGTGATCGGTCGGATGGGTTGGAAGGAAACGTCGTATCTGACGGCGGTGGGCGATACGGTCCACGTGGCGGCGCGGCTTGAGCAGGCTACCAAGGACTACGGTGCCGAACTGGTCGTTTCCGAGGAGGTCGCCCTGTGTGCGGGCACGGACCTTTCCGCGTTTCCCTGCCACCTGCTCGAAGTGCGCAACCGTGCCGCTGCCGTTAGCATTCGTGTCATCCCACGGGTCGCCGATCTTTCCGCCGTGGGTGCGGCCACTCCAGCTTCCGCCGTGACGGCTCCCCCCCCGGCATAGCGGACAGAACTCTCTCGCGAATTGTTTTTTGGGGTGGAAACAAAAAGCCCCCGGCACGGAGCCGGGGGCTTTACTGGTCGGAGAATCGGCGCAGCGGAAGTGTCCGCTTACTTTGCCGCAGGGGCCGCCGGGGCGGCGGGAGCCGCCGCGGTGGCCTTGATGTCGAGCAACTCGACGTCAAAGATCAGCGTCGAGCCGGGCGGAATGCCCGGCCGGCCGTCGTCGCCGTAGGCGAGATGGGGCGGCACGTAGAGTTTGATTTTACCGCCCTTGGTCATCTTCTGAATGCCCTCGGTCCAGCCCGGGATCACTTGGTCGAGCGGGAATTCGGCGGGCTCGTTGCGTTGCACCGAGCTGTCGAACACCGTGCCGTCGATGAGCGTGCCGGTATAATGAACGCGCACGGTCTCGGTGGGCTTGGGGGACGGACCTGCGCCCGGCTTCGTGATTTCGTAGCGCAGCCCGCTCGGTAGTTCGACGATGGCCTTGTTCGCCTTGAGCTTCTCGAAGAAGCCGGCGTTGGACGACATGTTCTTGGTCTTGAGCTTGCCGAGGTACGCGGCCTGCTTGGCCTGCATGAAGGTGTCCATGAGCGGCCCGATTTTTTCGAGCTCGAAGGGCGAATCCTTGCCCGCCGCCGCCTGCGAGAGGCCTTTGATCAGCAAGTCGATTTCGGCCGGGGTGAACTCCAGTTCGGTGAGGCCGACGCGTTTGCCGATGAACCAGCCGAACTCCTCGATCAGCTGGGCGTCGGAAAACGCGGGCTTGGCGGGCGCGGCGGGGGCCGCAGCGGCGGCCGCCGGGCCGGCCTGGGCCGGGAGATTGACTTTGACCTCCTGCGCGGTCGCGGCGGCGAGGCCGAGGACGGGCAGGCAGATGGTGGCGATATGCTTCAGTTTCATTCGTGGATTGAGTGTGGGCGTGGTCACGGCCGCGATGGATTTGTGCCGTAAAACCTCCACCACTGCCATCCGGCACCGGCGAAAGCAATCTCGATCTCCCCGCTTGAGTCAGCCGGGGTGATCGGCCATCACCTGTCGCCTTACACACATGAACCCCGACCAATTTTGGGCCAGCCAGGACGGCCAGATTCTCACGGTAAAGAACAAGGATGAACATGCCGTGTCCCTGGTGCTTGCATTCTGGCCGCGCCACCCGGCTGAATTTGACTTTCTCAAGGCCAACCTTGGCGGGCTGCGGTTCAGCGAGCGCAGCTCGCTGGCCCGCATCGGCATCGAGATGCAGGTCCACGGCGCGCCCTGGGTGGAGGGCAACCGGCTCGAGCTCCACGCCGACGCCTTCATCTTCGATGCCAGTTTTCCCAACGCCCCCTACTGGAAGAAGCTGATGCGAGTGGGTTCGCCGGTCGGTCGCCTTTATCACGCCCCCGTCGCCGCCAAGCTTTCGACCGCGGAGATCTGGGATGCCTTGAAGGAAAACCGGATCAAGCTGCCCCATACTGTCAGCATCGACTCGCAGGGGCACGTCTTCCTGACCCCGCATCAGCTGAGTTACACGCTCAGTCCCCGGTTGCAGCGGCCCGATTTTGAACGGGTGGTCAGCGGTCACGCCGGGCGGGGTTTCCTCGATCGGGTGCAGATCCGCCACGAGGCCGCGCCGCTCGCGATTGCGCCGCGCTCCGGTATCCTGACGAGCTGCTCCTTGTACTTGAAAGAGCACTACGTGGTGCTGAACCAGGGCGCGGGCAACTTCGGCATTCACACGAGCGCCGTGCTGCTCGACCCGATCAAGACCTTTGGCACGAACATCATGCTCGAGATCTACAATCCCGGCGACCAGCCGGTGGTGAACCCGGTCGTGTCGGTGGATGTCTTTCGCGCCCCGGCGCTGGCGGACCCCGAGTTCAAGACGCTCGAAAAGAAGCGCACGCGGCTCCTCGCGACGGCGACGGGACTGTTCAAGTGCCTCGATGCCAACCCGCCGCACGACCCGGGCGAGGCCAAGCCGCGGGCGAAGATCACGGTGCGCGGCCGGAGCGGGGCGATGGAGAACCGCGCGGTGTTCGTGCGGGCCGGCGAAGATCTGCGGAAGTTTCTCGAAGGCGACGCCTGCCCCGTCGGGCACCGGACGATGATCCAGGCGCTGGACCACGCGGCCGAGCACGCGGACACGCTCCTCCTCGACTGCTTCCCCGACCTGCTGGAACAGATCGAATTGCTCACCCGGATCGCCGAGCTGAAACTGAAGCGCATCATCTTCCGCAAGGCCTCGCGCACCCACGGCTACTTTTTCTCGAGCCACGGTCACGGGCGGCTGGATACGCTGAACTCCATCGGCGTGCAGATTTACTGGTACGACGAACTGACCAAGGACCTTTATCTGCACACCTACAAGAAGGACCACGGCTTCTTCGTGCGGGAGGAGATTGCGCGCCGGTTCGACGAAGCGACCATCCTGGCCTTTTACGGCTCGGCCATCGGGCTGGACAAGGAGGATTCCGATCGCATCTCTTCGCTCGTCGACAAGCTGACGTCGTTCATCGGCACCAATCTCGGCGTGCTGACCGGCGGTGGCGGTGGCGTGATGCGGCTCGCGACCGATCAGGCGCGCGGGAAGGGGGCGCTCACCGGGGCGTGCTTCCTCGAACTTGAGGCGCAGCCGCCCGAGCTGGGCGTGGATTTTTTCAACACCTTCCAGGAGTCGTCGCGCCACTTTCGCCAGAAGTGGTTTGAGGCCGCGGATTTTTGCATCTTCAACGTCGGCGGGGTGGGCACGCTGGAGGAGGCCGGCATCGAAATGTGCAATCTCAAGCTCGGCATCCGCCCGCGGGTGCCGTATGTTTTCTTCAACGCGACGTTTTGGGCCGATCTCCGCCGCCAGCTCCGGACGATGATTCGGACGAAACGCGCCCCGGCCTGGATGGCGGACTACATCCTCTTCACGGACGACCCGGACGAAGTGGTGGCCTTTTATCGCAAGAAGCTGCAGGTGTTGTGAACCAGGCTCCGCCGGGAGTCTCCTCCTCTGTGATAACCCTTCCCCGCTCCATCCTCGTCGTCGGTTCCGGCGGGCGCGAACACGCGCTCGTTCGGGCGTTGCTCGCCTCGCCGGCGCGGCCGCGGGTCATCTGCGCGCCGGGCAACGCGGGCATTGCGCAGGACGCCGCCTGCTTCGGCGTCGCCGCGGACCGGGTGGATGATCTCGTGGCGTTGGCGCAGCGCGAGCGGATCGAGTTTGTCGTCGTGGGTCCGGAGGTCCCGCTCTCGCTCGGGCTGGCCGACCGGCTGATCGCGGCGGGAATACCGGTCTATGGTCCGAAAGCCGACGGCGCGCGGCTCGAGGCCTCGAAGGTTTTCACGAAACAGATTCTGCTGAAGTACGGGATCCCCACCGCGCCGGCGGAATTTTTCAGCGAGGTGCCCCCGGCGCTGGCGTACTTGCGCACCCGGAAGATTCCGATTGTGATCAAGGCGGACGGGCTCGCCGCCGGCAAAGGGGTGATCGTCGCCCAGACGCCGGCCGAGGCCGAGGCGGCCGTCCGGGACATGCTCGCCGGGGGGAAGTTTGGCGCGGCCGGACGCCAGATTCTCGTCGAGGACTGTCTGTTTGGCGAGGAAACGTCGATTCTGGTCGTGGTCTCCGGTCGCGACTACGTCATCCTGCCGACGTCCCAGGATCATAAGCGGGTGGGGGAGGGTGACACCGGACCGAACACCGGCGGCATGGGGACGTATTCACCGGCGGAGGTGGTGACGCCGGCGTTGCTCCAGCGAATTGACGCCGAAATTGTGCGGCCTTCGGTCGACGCCATCGCGGCGGAAGGCATCGATTACCGCGGCACGCTCTTCGTCGGCGTGATGCTCACGCCGGAGGGCCCGAGTGTAATCGAATACAATGCGCGGTTCGGCGATCCGGAGACCCAGGTCGTGCTGCCGCGCATTGCGAACGATCTGCTCGCGTTGCTGTGGGTGGCAACCCGCGGGCAACTGGCCGGAGTGGCGTTGGTCACGCTGCCCATCCAGGCGCTCTGCGTGGTTATTGCCGCCCGGGGGTATCCAGACGCCTACCCGAAGGGTGAGGTGATCACAATTCCGGCGGCGTTACCCGCGGGCGTTTCCATTTTGCACGCGGGCACGGCGACGGACTCCGCGGGGCGGGTGGTCACGAATGGCGGGAGGGTGATCGGAGTGACCGCGCTTGCGCCCACGCTGCGCGGGGCGGCCGATCTCGCCTATGCGGTGTGCGATGAAATCGGATGCGCGAGCAAGTATTTCCGTCGCGACATCGGGGCGCGCCAGCTCGCACGCGGATGACGCGCCGATTTCTCCTGCTGTGGTTGCTGGGGTGGACGTCGGAGCTTGCCGCTGGTGCCGGCCCGCCGCCCGGACGTGATTTGGGCCAGGGTTTGGTCTACGTGCGGGTTCGGGAGCTGCCGGCGGATTTGCCGGCGAAGCCCGAAGGGAAGGTGCCCGCCTCGGTGATCGATGTGCGTTACGTGCGGGCCGGCCCGGAGGCCGCGACGGCATTTTCCGCCTGGCTGAAGTTTCGGGCAACCACGCGTTCGCCGGTGTTCGTGCTGGCGAACCGCGAGACTTCGGGAGAATTGCGGCAGGCGCTCCGGGCACCGCACCACGGTTCGGGCATTGTCGTGATCGGGATCGCGCACGCTGATTTCGAGCCAGATGTCGGCGTCAGGGCCACCGCCGAAGAGGAAAAGGCCGCCTACGACGCCTTGGGCGATGGGATTCCGGTGGCGAGTCTGCTCAAGGACAACCCCGCCAAGGAACGGATCGACGAGGCCAGTCTCGCGCGGGAGCGGCCGGCTTCGACGATGGGCGAAGAACGACCCGGTCGGAAGACCGTTCCGCCGATCATCGATGCCACCTTGCAGCGAGCCGTCCACCTGCATCGGTCGCTGGCCGCGTTGCGTCGAAGCTAGACGGGAAAGGCCGGGGTTCGGCGGCCTTGAATCCGGCTTTGCGTTTCCGGCAAAACCGTGTCCTTTCCGTGCCCGTGTCCGATTCTGGGGTGATAGTCGTTGTCTGTACCGCCAACATTTGCCGCAGCCCGATGGCCGCAGCCTTGTTGCAGCACGCGCTTGCCGCCGAGCCAGGCCCGCTCCGGGCGATGAAAGTAATCTCGGCCGGGGTCGCGGCGCGGCTGGGAGAGCCGGTTTCGGAAAACTCCGTCGCGGCGCTGAAAAAAGTGGGCATCGATATCTCCCTGCACCGCAGCCAGCCGGTCACGCAGCAGATGCTCGACGGGGCCTTCGCGGTGCTCTGCATGACCCAGTCGCACAGTGTGATGATCGAGGCGACGGCCGAACCGGTGCCGCGGAACCTGCATTTGTTCCGGGAGTTCATGCCCGGAGAGGTCGATCGCGAGATCGGAGATCCTTACGGCGGGCCCCTGCGGCTCTACGAAGCGGTGCGCGATGAAATGGTGGAGTCGATTCCACCGCTGGTGAAGCATCTCCGGTCACTCACGGGTTGAGGCTCGATTTTTTGCTGGCGACTTCCCGGACTCCCGCCCGCAATCGCCGCTTTCCTTCCCAGCCACTCCCATCTTCTTCATGTCCCTCACCGCCACTCCGCTCCGCTCCCTCGATCCTGAAATTCATGCCGCGATTGCCGCGGAGCTGGCCCGCCAGCAGAGCCACATCGAGCTCATTGCCTCGGAAAATTTCACCTATCCGGCGGTGATGGAGGCGCAGGGCAGCGTGCTGACGAACAAGTACGCGGAGGGTTATCCCGGCAAGCGCTGGTACGGCGGCTGCGAGCAGGTCGACAAAGTCGAGGTTCTCGCCCAGGAACGCGCGAAAAAACTCTTCGGGGCCGAGCATGCCAATGTGCAGCCGCACTCGGGCTCGCAGGCCAATTTTGCGGTTTACACCGCGGTGCTCCAGCCCGGGGACAAGCTGCTGGGCATGAACCTCAGTCATGGCGGTCACCTCACGCACGGCAACCCGGCGAACTTCTCCGGCAAGCTGTATAATTTTTGTCAGTACGGCGTCCGCGAGGACAACGGGCTGATTGACTATGATGAGCTGGCGCTGGTCGCGGCCCGGGAGAAGCCGAAGATGATCACCGTGGGGGCCAGTGCCTACTCGCGGGTGATCGACTTTGCCCGGATGGGCGAGATCGCGCGGAGCGCGGGGGCTTTTCTGTTTGCCGACATCGCGCACATCGCCGGGCTGGTGGCGGCGGGCATTCACCCGTCGCCGGTGCCGCATGCGGACTTCGTGACCACCACCACGCACAAGACGCTCCGGGGGCCGCGGGGCGGCTTGATCCTCTGCCGGGCGGCGCACGCCAAGGCGATCGACTCGGCGATGTTTCCTGGCGGCCAGGGCGGACCGCTGATGCACGTGATCGCGGCCAAGGCCGTGTGTTTTGCCGAATGTCTGAAGCCGGAGTTCAAGTTTTACTCCGAGCAAATCGTGCAGAACGCGCGCGCGCTGGCGGCGGCGATGACGCGGCGTGGCTACAAAATCGTGTCCGGCGGGACCGACAATCATCTGATGTTGGTCGACCTGCGGACCAAGTTCCCCGAACTGACCGCGAAGAAGGCGCAGGAGACCCTCGATCTGGCCCACATCACCTGCAACAAGAACACGGTGCCGTTTGAAACCCGCAGCCCGTTCCAGGCCTCGGGCATCCGGCTCGGGACTCCGGCGGTGACGACGCGCGGCTTTGGCGAGACCGACATGGATGAAATCGCCGGTTGCATCGACGCGGTCCTCGGGGCCATCGGCACGCCGGGCGAAATCGCGATGCTCGAACAGGTGCGGCAGCGCGTCGCCAAGGTGACGTCCCGGTTCCCGTTGCCCTATTGCTGAGGGCTTGCGGTCGAGGCATCCCGCGATTGGATAGTCAGGCGACCTGATGCGCCCGGCTCGACCATCCAATACACGTTTTGATTTGTTCGTCGTCGGCCTCGTGGCGCTGACGGGTGTCGGGCTGTCCGGATGGCTCTGGCAGGGCGCTCGCGCGACCGAGCGAGCCCGGGACGACCTGGCCTTTTCGCGCCAGGTTGACGCCCGGCATGCGCTCATCCGGGAGACCCTCGGGGGCTACGAGGAGTGTTTGCTGGCAATGAAGTTGCTCATGACGCACGGGCGCGAAATCGACCAGGTTAAATTTTCGGCGGAGGCGCGTGCCCAGTTTGCCCGACATCCGGGGTTTCTCGGTCTGCAGTGGGCTCCGCGGGTGACAGCCGGAGCACGAGACACCTGGGAGCGGGTCAATGCGGCCGAGCTGGGTGCGATGGCCCGCATTCGCGAACGGGCGCGGGGCGGGGCCGATGTCGTTGCGCTTGCGCGAGCCGAGTACTTTCCGATCCTTTTTGCTGATCCGATTGAAGCCAACCGAAACGTCATCGGTTCCGATGCGGCGGCGAGTCCGCTGCGGGGGATTTTTGCCACCGCTGCGGCCAGCGGCGGGATTGGGATGAGCGGGCTCATGAAACTGGTTTACGAGTCGGGCCCCAACGACGGTGTGGTGATGGTTTGCCCGGTCGGGGGTGCCGTGGGCGGGACGGCCGGCGCCGTCGGCGTGCAAGGATTCTTGCTCGGGGTTTTCCGGGTGGCGGATTTGCTCAACCAGCCGTGGAGACGTGCTCCGGGCGCGGTGCTCGACGTCATGTTCATCGACGAATCATCAACCCGGGCGGATCGCCGGGTGCTATTCTTCCACCGCGCCAGGGCCGGCGGCCGCGGAGTGCCGACGGAAGCCGAGTTCAAGGCGGGTGCACACCGTTCGGCGGCGCTGCCAATCGCCGGCCGAAATTGGCGGGTGATCTACCGGAGCGCCGCCGAGCCGGCGGCGATGTCGCTGGGATCGCCGATCATGGCGCTCGTCGCCGGGCTCACGGTCACGTTGCTGGGCACGGGGTTTCTGGCGTCGCATTTTCGCCGGACGCGGACGGTCGAGCGCGAAGTGGCCGAGCGAACGGCCGATTTGAGCGAGAGCCGGCGTCAGCTCAGCGCGCTGATGCATGCGCTGCCCGGCATGGCCTTCCGGGGCACGTACGAGGACAACCTGAGCCTGACATTTGTCAGTGAAGGCGCGCTGGCGCTCACCGGGCACGCGCCGGCGGAATTTATCGAGGGTCGGCTCCACCTGCGCGACATCGTGCATCCGGATGACCTCGCGCGAGTGCGCGGCCGCACCCGGGCGGCGCTCGCGGAGCGACGGGAGATCGAGGTCGAGTATCGCATCCGCACGCGCACGGGTGGCGAGAAATGGGTACTCGCCCGCGGGCGGGGAATCCAGGTTGCAGGCGCCTCGGCCCTGCTGGAAGGGCTGGCGATTGACATCACCGCGCAAAAGAACGCCGAGGCGGCGCGCCTGGCGCTCGAGCGAAAACTCCTGGAGGGCCAGAAACTCGAGAGCTTGGGCCTGCTGGCGGGTGGAATCGCGCACGACTTCAACAACCTGCTCAGCACGGTGCTGGGCAACGCCGAACTGGCGCGCCTCGAACTGCCATCCGAACACGTGATGGCGTCCAAGCTCCGGGCCATCGAGTCCGCCTCGGTGCGAGCGTCCGAGTTGTGCCGGCAGATGCTCGCCTATGCCGGCAAGGGTCGACTGGTCGTGGAGCCCATCGATTTGTCGGTGCTGACCGAGGATTTGCTGCCGCTGCTGAAGATCTCGATTGCCCATCTGGCCGGACTTCGGCTCGAACTCGGGCGGGGACTTCCGTTGGTCTCCGCCGATGCCACGCAGCTCCGCCAGATTGTGATGAACTTGATGCTCAATGCGACCGACGCGATCGCGGAGCGCGGGGGTGAGGTTGTGCTCACGACCGGCGTGGTGCCGGTGACGCCGGAGATGCTGACGGGCTGTGTGGTGGGGGCGGACCTGCCGGCGGGCGACTACGTTTTTCTCGAGGTACGCGACACCGGCGCCGGCATGACACCGGAGGTTCTCGCCAAAATCTTCGACCCGTTCTTCACCACTAAATTTGCCGGTCGCGGCCTCGGGCTCGCCGCAGTGCTGGGCATCGTGCGCGGGCATGGCGGGGGACTGTGTGTCTCGAGTGTGCCGGGCAGAGGTTCGACGTTTCGATTGTTCCTGCCGCTGTCCGCCGGACCCGCGCCGGTGCCCCGGCCTCCGGAAGCCGGAGTCGCGAGCCGCTGGAGTCAGGTGGGCAAGGTCCTGGTGGTGGACGACGAGATGCAGGTGCGTTTCGTGATGGTGGAGATGCTGCGCAGCTTTGGCTTCACGTCGAGTGAAGCGGCGGATGGCAAGGCCGCCCTGACGATTTTCCGGGAGAATCCGGCGGGCTTCGAATTGGTGGTGCTGGACATGTTGATGCCGGGCCTCAGCGGTGAGCAGACGCTGGAGGCGTTGCGCGGCATCCGACCCGAGGTGCGCGTGTTGCTGGTCAGCGGTTACAGCGAGGAAGACATCGTGCGCCGCCTCAGTGCGACGGGGCCGCTGCGCTTCCTGCCCAAACCGTTTACGCGAGCTTCGCTGGAACGTGAGTTGCGGCAATTGTTGGCGTGAATTGACGTTGGTTTGCTCCTTGGCGTCCGGGGATGGATTCTCTTTCGTCTCCGATTCCTTTTGTGTCCAACACCGCCCTCCCCAACGCCGCAGTGCCGGTGCGCCCGCTTTCGCTCGGGGTTATTTTTCTCACGCTCTACATCGACCTGATTGGGTTTTCGATCGGTTTCCCGCTGGGGCCCGACTTGCTCGACCACTATTTGAAACTGGAGGGGCGCACGGGCGCGCTGGGTTGGATGGTCGGGCAGACGGATGCGCTCGCGCACGCCTTCGGCATCGGAAATTACGCGCCGGTGCTGTTTGGCGGGGTGATTGCGTCGGTTTTCTCCGTGCTGCAATTTGTCTTCGCACCGTTCTGGGGCGCATTGAGCGATCGCCGAGGACGCCGTGGTATTCTGCTCTTCACGGTCGCCGGCACCGGTTTCAGCTACCTTCTCTGGGTCTTCAGCGGCTCGTTCTGGCTTTTCCTGCTTTCCCGTGTGGTCAGCGGGGCGTTCAGCGGCAACCTCTCCGTCGCGACCGCCGCGGTGGCCGACGTGACTTCGCGCAGCGAACGCGCGAAGGCGATGGGCCTCGTCGGCGCGGCGTTTGGTCTCGGACTTGTGACGGGACCGATTCTTGGCGCATTGACGGTGCAGCTGAATCTGGCTGCGCGCTGGCCGGAGCTGGCGCGTTATGGCATCAACCCCTTTTCGGTGCCGGCGCTCCTGGCCTTCGGGCTCTGCCTGGTAAATCTCGTTTGGATCACTGCCAGGTTCCGCGAGACACTCTCCCCCGAGGCGAAAGCCGTTTCACGTGAGCCGCGACTGCGCAACCCGATCCGGGCCATTCTTGGGTTGGAGGATCCGGCGGTGCGACGCGCGAATCTCGTGGCCTTTGTCTTCGCGGTGGCGTTTGTGGCCATGGAGGCGACGCTGACGTTTCTGGCCACGCAACGCTTCGGGTATACGGCCCGCGAGAACGGGTACCTGCTTGGGTTCCTCGGGCTGAGCGCCATCGTCACGCAGGGATTGATTTTGCGAAAATTGCTCAAGGTCGTGGACGAGCTTCGCGTGCTGAACATCGGATTGGTGGCGGCAGTGTTTGGGTTTCTCGCCGTCGGTGCCGCGGCGACCCCCTGGCAGCTTTATGCGGGAGTTGGCTTGCTCGTCTTTGGCTCGAGCCTCGTGAATCCCTCCACGACCGGGTTGATCTCGCTGTATGCCAGCGCGGCCGAGCAAGGACGGGTACTCGGGGTTTTTAGATCCCTGGGGTCACTGGCGCGGGCGATCACGCCGGTGGTGGCCGGAGTTGTATTCTGGGCGTGCGGATCGGCGACGGTATTTGTGACCGGCGCCGGGTTCGTCCTGGCGGCGCTGGTGCTGAGTGCGAGTTTGCCAAAACCGAAAAAATGACCTCCTGGGAAAAGCTGTCCAGCGGCTCCACCGGCGCGATGGCCCGATGGCGCCGTTCCGGTTCCGGGATCGGATTTCTCCTTTCCATCCTGGGATTATTGCTGCTGGAGGGTTGCTCGGCGGGGACGTTTCGCCGGCAGCCCTTGCAGCCGGGTCGCACGACTCATTCGTCGCCACTGGTGGTGCTGCCGGCACAGCGGATCGGTAATTTCCTGCTGATCGAGGCCAAGTGGGATCGCTCGGGCCCATACCGGTTTCTCATCGATACCGGTTCGTCGGTGACCCTGATTTCTCCCGCGTTGGCGCGACGCTACCCCGGGCGGGAGATTCCACCGACCCCTGCGCCGCCGGTGCGGGTGCGGGGGGCGGAGGGCAGTATTGTGGAATTGCCGCACGGTTCCCTCCGGCGACTGGAACTGGGCGATGCGCGTTTCGAGGACGTGGACGTGCTGCTCTACGATTGTGCGGCGCTGTCGGCGCATTTTGGCCTCACGATCGACGGTGTGCTGGGCTTTCCGCTGTTCCGCGAGACGCTGTTGACCCTCGACTATCCTGGGAGCCGGGTCTTGCTGCAGCCCGCGAAGACGACTGCATTGGTCCCGGGTACGACGATCTCGTTCGACGATACGCGCAAGACACCTCTCATCAATGTGCGAGTGGGCGAGCGATCGCTGGTGGCTTTGATCGACTCGGGGAGCGACGCGACCTTCAGCCTGAATCCGGTCGGCATAGATCCCCGGTTCGCGTTCGGCCCGACGGTGGGGGCGACGGTGGGAACGATTGCGGGTGATCGCCTGCAACGCATCGGCCGGCTGGGTGAAACGATGGCGCTCGGCGACCAGCGCTTTGTCGAACCCATCGTGGATCTGACCGACGAGCTTTCGGCGATCGGTGGCGGGATGCTGCAGCATTTTGCGGTGACGTTTGATCAACTGCGTGATCGGGTGACCTTTTTTCGCGACGGCCGGGAACCGATCGGGGCGGCGCCACGGCGAAGTGCCGGGCTGAGCTTCAGCAAGACTCCGGCCTATTGGCGCGTGGCCGGGGTGGTGCCAAAGTCGCCCGCCGCCGCCGCCGGGATCGAGCGCGGCGATCTGGTGACGCGAATCAACGGCGAGCTGGTGACCAAGTGGGATCTGCGACGCTACGAGCAACTCGTGACAACCGCGACGGAAATTGGGTTCACGTTTCTCAAGGGCAACAAGGAGTCCGAGACACGGACGGCGGTTTTTGATCTCGTGCCGTAGCCACGTTTTTCAGGTGCTTCCGGCCGCCCGAAAGCGGAACGGGAGAATCCGCGTCCGGGAGGGAACCTAGGTTTTGCCCCGTCGCAGGAGAAAAGCCCCGCCCCCATCGTGATCGGAGGTCCACGGAAAACTCAGCACGGTTTTTTCCAATTCGAAGGGTCCGCCGGCCTTGCTCGCCAGGAAGGCGTTGACCACCTGGGCGTTTTCCCCGGGGTCGACGCTGCAGGTGGCATAGACCAGTCGTCCACCAGGTGACACGAGCCGGGCGGCCGCATGGAGCAGGGAGAGCTGTTGCAGCGGATGTTTCTTGAGGTCGCCCGGCTGGAGCCGCCACTTTACGTCGACGCGGTGGCGCATCACACCCGTGTTGGAGCACGGCGCATCGAGCAGTACCGCGGCGTAATCCTCGGGCAGGCGGTGCTCGCGGAGGATCATCGAGATGTTTTCAAGCAAGTCGGCCTGAACCAGGGCGACTTCGACACCCTTGGCGCGGGAGAGGTTTTGCTTCAACCGTTCGATGCGAGTGCCGGGCAAATCAACCGCGACGAGCCGGCCCTGCTGCAGCGAGGTTTCGCCGGGCACACCGGGTGTCGCGGTTGCAGCAGATTGGCCCTCGCCCGCGCTGACGAGATCGGCAAGGTAGAGGCTCTTGCCGCCGGGCGCGGCACAGAGGTCCAGTACGTTTTCGCCCGAGCGTGGGGCGAGCAGCTCGACCGGGAGACACGTGGAGGGATCCTGGAGGTAGAGCTGCCCCGACTTCAGCAGTGGCTCGACGTCCGGCCAGCGGCCAGGGAGAACATCAAACATTCCGGGCCACCGCGTTGGCTTCAGAAAATCCGGCGGGCCGCCGGCGCTGGCGGCGGCGCGCCAGCGGGCGTAGACCGGCGCGGGGCGTTGATTCCATTCCAAGAGCTGTCGGGTCGCAGTCGGACCGAATTGCGCGAGCCAGTTTCTGACCAGCCAGGCGGGATGCGAAAAATATTCTCCGAGTTCCTCCGCGCTGCCATTCAGGACCGGGGCGGATTGCGCCATCGGACCCGCCAGCTTCCGCACCACGGCGTTGACGAGCCGCGCTTCGGCCGGGCTGGAGAGCGTCTTGGTCTGCTCAACGGCGTGATGGACGATCTTGGCCTTGCGACCGTCGTCGCCGTCCTGGGCCGCTTCAATCAACTCGAAACCGGCGATGAACAAGACGGCGCGGGTGGAAAACCGCGGAGGATGAGCCACCAATTTTTCGAGCGCGGCGTCGATCCGGCCAAAGTTTCGGACCACGCCGAGCACGAGATGCTGGCAGCGGGCCCGTTCCGTGCCGGTGAGACTGCCCGGCAGCGTGTCGAGGAGGGCATCGATGCGTTCACGGCGGTCGAGCCAGCGGGCCACGAGGTGGGCAGCGGCTGGCCAGGAGGCCGCCGGCGCGGAGGATTGGGAGGGAGCGAAAGTGGTTTTCAAGGGGAATCCCCGACGGTGACTCCGAGGGTGACCCCGGACGGTTTGACACGCGGTTTGACAAGTCTGGACATTATCCGTTTTACTCTCCCGTTTAGCTCATCTTACACGCAACCATGAATTCTGAAGCCGTTTCCGCGCTCATCGCAAAATTGCCGTCCCTCAAGGCGGCCAAGTCCAAACTCGAGGCTATGGAAACGGGTGCCTATGTCGTTCACCGGAGTTGGGGATTTGGCCAGATCAAGAAGTATGATGAGGTCGCCCAGAGGCTGGTTATCGACTTTAAGGGCAAGAAGGGGCACCCGATGGACCCGGCTTTCTGCATTTCAACCATGGAGGTGCTACCGGAAAAACATCTCTTGGTGCGCAAGGAAACGGATTCCAAGAAGGTCGCCGTGCTCATCGCGGAAAATCCGGCGCAGCTGGTAGTCGAGGCACTTCAGGCATATCCGAACCAGGCGGCCACTGCAATCGAGCTTGAAATCATTCTCGCGCAGGTGGTTGGTGAGGAGAAATTCAAGAAATGGTGGTCGGCGGCGAAGAAGGCCGTGGCCAAGGACCCGCGCGTGTCGGTTCCGGTGAAGAAAACGGAGTGTTACATCGTGCGTGAGACCCCGATTTCGGCGGAAGACGAGATTCTGGAGCAGTTCGTCGGTACGCGCTCGGCGCGCCGCCGAATTCAGCTGGCGGAAGAAATGATGGTCGCGACCGGGCGGAAGGATGTAAAAATCGATCTTTCGGTGGTGCTGAAGGGCGTCGCCGACGCCGTCAAGGATTCCAACCAACTTGATGCGGCCGAGCGGCTTTACGGGGCGGTGGTGCGCGATGACCTCGCCAAGGCCGTGGGGCAGGTGCCAAATTTTGATCCGGCCCAGAGTGCGATCATTGCCAACGTCCGTGATCTTCCGGGCATGGCCGAGAAGATTCCGGTGCAGTTCCAGTCGCGGTTCCTCGAGTTGATTCAGGAGACGCATCCCATTGAGGCGCGGGACGTCCTGTTCAACCTGCTCAAGACCTCGCAAGGAAAGTTCACGACGGAGTGCATCAATTTTCTCGTCGAGCAGGGCCATGTTGATGAACTAGCCGCCACCCTCAAGCGCTGGCAGACCGAGCAAAACCTCCGCGCTCCCGTCCTTCTCTGGATCGTGAAGAACCGGCATTCGAAGAAGTTTGCGCAGCTGCTCAACGATTTGATCACGCCCCGTCTGCTCAGCGCGATTTTCTTCGCGATTGACTACGAGGCCCTGCAGACCTCCAGCGCCCGCCGGATTCCACTGGGCGACATCCTCAGTGAAGACACGGATCTGATTTCCGATCTGCTTTCGACCGCCGATCCGGAGACCGCCCGCGATCTGGCGAACACGCTCATGCTCAACCAGGGATTCGAGGAGCTGACGAAAAAGTCGCTGCTCGCGCGCTTCATCAAGATCTTTCCCAAGATCCAGTCGCTGGTCGCGGCCGATGCCGAAAGCAAGGAAGAGCAATTGCTGGTTTCGCGGGCGAGCTATGACCGCAAGCGCGAGGAGTACGACGCCATCGTTTCCAAGAAGATTCCGGAAAACTCCAAGGCCATTGCGGTGGCAAGAGAGCACGGCGACCTCAAGGAAAACTCCGAGTACAAGATGGCGAAACAGGATCAGCAGGTCCTGATGGCCCAAAAGACGCTGCTGGAGCGCGAACTTGGGCGCGCCCGGGTTTCCGATTTCAAGGATGCCTCGGTTGATCAGGTCGGCGCCGGTTCCGTGGTCGAGGTTCGCCACGCCGGCAGCGGCGTGACGGCGTACACCATTCTGGGCGCCTGGGACGGCAATCCCGAAAAGCACATCATCTCGTACAAGACTCCGCTCGGCGCAGCCCTCCTCGGCAAGAAGTCGGGCGACACCGTCAAGGTCAAAGCCGGCGGCAACGAGGATGAATACACCATCGTGTCGATCTCCCGTTACGCCGACAAGACGGCGGGCTAAGGGCTTTCCCGGGGCAAGAACCTGAGGCGTGAACGCAGCCTGGGATATCCTCAAGTCACTGTCGGATCCAACCCGCCTGCGCTTGCTCGCGCTGGTGGCCCGTGAAGAACTCTCGGTGGCGGAGTTACAGGAAATTCTGGGCATGGGGCAATCGCGCATATCGTCGCAGCTCGCCCTCTTGCGCAGCGTGAATCTGGTGACGGATCGGCGGGAGGGGAAGAACGCGTTCTACTCGCTGCGCGCCCAGCTTCCGGCCAAGACCCTGGTGCTGACCCGGGCCGCACTCGACTCGGTGGGCGAGTCCCCGGCGATGGCGGAGGATCGTGAAAACCTCGATCGGATTCTGCAAAAGCGCCGGCGGACGCAGGAACAGTACTTCAACCTCATCGCGGGCCGGCTGGGAAAAAACTACTGCCCCGGCCGTTCGTGGGAGGCGATTGGGCACCTCGTTTTGCATCTCACTCCCGCGATCGACATCGCGGATCTCGGGGCGGGAGAGGGATTGGTGTCCCAGTTGCTCGCCCGCCGGGCGCGGCAGGTCTGGTGCATCGACAATTCACCGCGCATGGTCGAGGTCGGCACCGAACTCGCGCGCAAGAACGGGCTCGCCAACCTCGAGTATCAACTGGGCGATATCGAGCAAGTGCCGCTTGCCGACAAATCGGTCGATCTCGCGATCCTGAGCCAAGCCCTGCACCATGCGCGCCACCCGCAGCGGGCCGTGGATGAGGCGTTTCGCATTCTGCGTCCCGGCGGCCAGTTGCTTGCCCTCGACCTGAATGAACACACTTTCGAAAAGGCGCGGGAGCTCTATGCGGACGTCTGGCTGGGCTTCAAGGAAAGCGCCCTGCATGGGTTTCTGAAAAAGGCCGGCTTCACCAAGGTCGAGGTTACGGCGGTGGCGAGGGAGGCCGGGGAGCCCCACTTCGAGACGTTGCTCGCCAGCGGGGTGAAGGGGGCGCGGTAGCCCGCAAGGATTCCCCACGCGGCAACCGCCACCGAAGGGTCCCGGAGAACGTGAAAGCTGGCATCTGGCATCAAAATTCTGGAAATTTCAAACCGACGGATTTCGCAACGGCAAAGCCGATCGATCTTCGGGCTGGGGCGGAAATCCCAGAGGCCCGATGCTCGATGCCCGATTGTCAAACTGTCGCTTCGCTCGGTACCAGATTTCCTAAATCGTCGCAAAAGTGATCGAAATGAACCGATACGGGCCCATGAGAATCCTACTGCAGCTGTTGTTGGTCGGCGTGCTCGCGCCGGTCGCGCCCGGATTTGCTGCGGCGCAAAGGCAGGAATCGGTTTTGCTTTTCGAAAGCCGCAAGGTGGCGGTGGCGGTACCGCCGGGCTTCACCTTGGTGCGGCAGCAGGACGAGACGGGTCTGACCAGCCTCAATCTTGCCGATGCCCCAGGCATGGTGAGTGTAAATCTGGTTTTCGTGCCCGATCCCGAGGGGCTCACCCTCCAGGCGCGGGCGCGCCGGGAGCGCTTGTTCGAACTGTTCGGCGGGTACGTCGAAGATTCCGTCGAGAAGGCGATGCGCTTCGAGGAGCTTGAACCGCGGTCAGGCGCTGGCACGTATTGCGTTTTCACTGACGCCAGTCTGGTGGGCCGGACCAACCTCCCCGCGGGCGAGTACCGGCACCTGACTGCCGGCCTCAAAGTGTGGCGCGGGGTGATGGTGGTCTTTCGACTTTTCAGCAACGAGACATCGTCCGCCGAGTATCAGGCCGTGCTCAAGCTGCTCCGTTCCAGCGTGGAGGAGAGAGCCGTGCCGCTGAAGTAAGAGGCGGCCGCCGGCGAACCATCCGGCTCAAAGCCGTTTCACGGCGTAGGCCATGGCGTCGGCGATCCGCTCGAATTGCTCTTCGGTGTGCATCGCGGAGATCGCGGTGCGGATGAGATCCTTCCCGGCGGGCACGGCTGGAGCGATCGACATGACAGTGAACACGCCTTTTTCCATCAGCGCTTTCCAGAATGGATACACCCGTTCCTTTGAGCCCAGCACGATCGGCACCGCGGGAGTTTCGCTCTCCCAGGTGTCAAGACCGAGTGATTTCAACATCGCGCGATAGCGGCGGGTGTTGGCCCAGAGACGCTCCAGATGTTGCGGCTCCTGCTGCATGATTTCGAGCGAAGTCTGGGCGCAGGCGGCCTGGCTCGGGCTGATCGCGGCGGAAAAAATCGTCTGTTTGGAATGTGTGCGAAGATACTCGATAATCTCCCGGGACGCCGCGACGAAACCGCCGGTGCTGGCCAGGGATTTCGACAGGCTGCCGCAAATGATGTCGACCTTGTCGTTCAGGCCGAAGTGATCCACCGTACCGCGTCCCTTGCGGCCCAACACGCCGAACCCATGCGCGTCATCGAGCACGGTGAAACAACCATTCTCTTCGGCGATTTCGGCCAGTTCCGGGAGCCGCGCGATATGACCTTCCATCGAGTACACTCCTTCGACGACAAGCATCTTGGTCGCATCAGGGCTCACGGCCGTGAGGACCTCGCGCAGGTCATCCGGGCTGTTGTGGGAGAACCGCTCCACGGTGGCCATGGAAAGGCGAATTCCATCCCACAGGCACGAGTGAATGTTCTTGTCCGCGAGGATATGATCGCCCTTTTGCGCAAACGAGGCGACGCTGGAAAGGCAGGAAAGATAACCAGCCACATGGATGTGACAGGCCTCGCGTCCGAGAAAGGCGGCAAGTCTTTCCTCGAGTTCGACATGGAATCCGCGCGAACCGTTGGAAGTGCGTGCCCCCGTCGTGCTGGTGCCCCATTTTAGCATCGCGGCACGACCGGCCTCAATCACCTTCGGGTGGAAGGAAAGACCAAGGTAGTCGTTGCTTGACAACATGATCATGTCCCGTCCCTGCAGCCTCACGTTGGTGCCGGTCTGGGATTCCATGGCGTGATAATAGGGCGCGTATTTCAGCCGCATCTTGGTCGCGTAATCGTCGCGGCAGCGCGAGATCATCGCTTTTTTGCCCTTGCTGAAGAAAGAAATCGCCATGGCTGGAACACCGTGGGAGGCACCCGTCGCCATTGCAAACGGAAAGGCGTGCGCGCCAGCTTGGAGCCTTACGGTCCGCGCTTGTCGGGGCGTGCATCGACCGGGCTCACGCCAGCCGGCCTGGCCTCTTCGGACGGGCCCTCGGCCAGCGCCCGAAGAAAGTTCTTGGGTCCCATGACAAACGCCCACTGCGGCTTTTCCAGCGTGCCGCTCAACTTTACTTCGAGGACGTTGGACAGGGGGGACAAGACGGCCCCGACGACTGACTTGAGCAAACTGTTGCTTTCTTGAAATGGAAAGATCTTGGCGTTGAAATGAAGTTCGCGGCGATCGAGGGCGAAGTGGCCCTGCGCATCGATGGCGGAGTTTGCGCCGCGCAATTCGATCTGGGGGAACACGAGCTTTGACCCGTCGATCTTGAAATTACCCCGCGCCTCGTTGAAACGGAGCGAAGTAAACGTGAACAACTCCGACAGGAGCCCGAGGAGCGGCACTTCGCCGATCCCGGCTCCCTTGAGCACCGCGTTGCCGGCGCCACGATAGCTGTACAAATCGTCGTACCGCCCCTCGGCGGAGGCCGCCAAATCGAGGTGCACGCTGGCTCGCTCCTGGACGAAACGGCCGGGCGGTGGCGGTGGCAGGCCTTTTTGCTGCGCCAGAAAGACCTGCAGGCTGGTCGCGGCCTGTCCGAGGCTGGCGCCTTCCAACGCGATGTCGAAACCGACGCGCCGTTCCGCATCGCGGCCCCAGACCCGGGCCTGGCCCGACGCGGCGCCTTCCGCAAACGTTCCGAAGAATTTGTCGACGACGATGTCACTCCCTTGGAGCGTGGCGGAGAACGAAACATCCTGCAGCGGAAATTCAAAGAAGCGGAATTCACCGGTGGTCCGCGCCTCCAACTGCAAGCGGTCAACCGGGTTGACCCGCGCCTTGGGGCCGAAAAAGCGTCCGCGGGTTTTCACGGCCGGCGCGGCCGCCACCCGGAAGGGGGCGAGGGACTTCGCGCCCACGGGACCGAGCAGGCTCGAAATCAGCGACAGGTCGAACGTGGATTCGAGGGCGAAGTCGAGGGTTTCCCATTCGTTGGCCGGCAGGGTGGCGCGATACGTGAAGGAGCCGCGCGCCGCGCCGGCGCGGCGGGTCGCCAGCAGTTCCAAGCCGTCGACCAGCCCGGGTCGAATGAAAAGCGTGGCGTGTGATCGATCCAACTCTGTGCCGCGAAAGATCGCCCGGTCGGTCTCGGCGAAAACGAACACGCGGGATTGCCGTCCTTCGCGCCAGACCCCGGCCACGTCGACGCTCGCCGCCGGCGGCGCCAGTGGAAACTCGAACTGGCGGAAAAAAATTGGCCACCACTCGCCAAACCAGGGTGAAATCTCCAGCGGATGCAGCTGGCCTTCGAGGAGAAAACGATACTCGCGAGTGCGCAGGTCCTGTTCGTAGGAGCCGCGCGCAAAATTGACCCCGACGCGGGCAAAGGCCTCGGGGGAGAAGAAACGGCCGGGGGTCAGTTCCACCGTGGCTCTGCCATCTTCCATGATCACGCCGTAGGAATTCATCCGGGGAACGAGCACCCGGACAGTGAGTTTCTCGAAGGTCCAGCCGGCCCCGAATGTCGCCTCCCCCGCTCGGGCCTGAAGCGACTCAAAATTGTAATAGCGCCGCACATCGACGCCCAAACGCCGGCTGATCACGTCGAGGATGCGCGGCGATATCGCACCGTCGAAACGAATGATTGCGGTGCGGGCGGTGAGGTCGGCGTCGGTCCGGAGGGTGAGGGGGGAGTCGAGCAGGAGGCCGGTGATACTGGCATCGAAGCGCGGCAGCGGCTGCGGAATCACCCGGGCGGAAATTGCCCGGGCTTCGACCCCGTCGGTGGCGAGGGAATCGGCGGTCACAGTCGCTTCCCGTAGATCGAAGGCGATTTCTCCCGGCCGGATTCGTCCGGCGAGTTCAGCCCGCAGGCCGCGCACAATCGTACCGGGCCGGAAGCGCAGTTCTTCGGCGGAGACCTCGACGGGCGCAGGAGGTGCCTCTCCGAAGAGAAGCAGTCGCGTGCTGACCCGGAGGTTGTCGATCTCGACGGCGACGGGCATTTCCAGGGTCGCATGGCGGGCCAGGGCGGTGACTGCGATGATGGGGAGGGCTGATTCGGACGGAGTGACCTCGAGCAGCAGGGTCGGTTGCACGAACTGGGCGAGCCGGCCCGTGAGAGCGATGGCCAGGCGGCAACCGTCCGGGAAGCGCCGGGCAAAAAACTCGGCCAGCATCGGCCCGGACGGCTGGCCCCCTGCGGTGGGCAGCGGCACCGTCCCGCGCGCCGAGAAGGTCAGATTGGCGATGCGCGCGCTGAGCTGGTGGATCACCAGTTCGCCACTCCGCGGTTCAAGCGTCGCGTCCAGCTGGCGCACGATTTCCTCGGTGCGACCGGAGGGGGTGAGTTGGGCCGGCGCCGCCGCGGTCGCATCCGTGATCGTTATCTCGACAGGTTCCACCCCGCCAACGAGCAGCGAGCGGGGATTGAGGCGCACAAATACGGAGCGCGCGGTGAACACTGGATCGGGAAACGCCGGAAGCAGGACGCGCACATCCTCGATCAGCACCCGGCCCTTGGGATCGAAGGACGTCCGGCCAAAGGTCATCCGCAGCCCTGATTCGGCGAGGGAGCCCTCCAGGCGGCGCAGCAGGAAACCGGGCACGGCGAGCTCGTTGGAAGTCAGGATGTAGGTCTGGGCCACCAGGAGCAGCGCGAGGGCCAGCCAGACCGCCCAGATGGAAAACGCCACCGCGCTGCTGACGCAGGCCCGCGCTCCGCCGACGCACAATCGGAGCCAGGGCTTGATCGCTCGGCCGGGTGGTTTCATGCAAGGTTCGGCCGCCCGGCTTCAATCCTTCCTGTCCGGCAACGGACCGGGATCGCGTGGTCCGTAGGTGAGCGCCCAGAGGGCGTCGACCAAGGGTTGCTCGAGTGAAAATACCGTATCGAGTTCCTTGAGACCGGCGTACTGCTGGCTGCCGCCGAGCCGCTCGGTGAGCAACAGCGCGAGGCGGCTGGTCGGCTCCGCGCCGGCACTTCCGGGAAGTGAGATGGTCACCTCCAACTGAAACCGCCAGGGACGTGACTCCCCCGCGGCGTTGATCTGGCTCGTGAACCCACCGGCGACATACTCCCGGGCGCGAAGCGCGCGCACGGCGGCGACGACCGTCGCCACGGCCTTCGGCTGGGCGGTGGGTGTGGCGGGTTCACCGGCCGGGTTGAAGCTCGTCTCGTACACCACCTGCTTGGTTTCGAGGTCGGCGAGCTTGAGCGCAATGATGCGCGCGGCGGCCGGCAACGCCTCTGTCACGTTGCGATCGCGCCAGGCCGTGGGGGCGAGGGCGAGGTCCTCGAGAATCTCCTTCGCCACTTGGAAAATGGAAGTTCCCGGATCCGATGGCGTACCCACCCGGGCGTAGACGTTGCGGCTCGAATCGGTGCCGAGCCGCAGGACGACCGGCGTGGCGGCGCCGGTTAGCGTGAGGCCAATTTCGCGGGCGGGCCGGTTGAAGCCCCATTCCTCCAGATCGGCGCTCGTCGGGGCGTCGCTCTTGAATTTCTCGGCGCTCAACGCGGTGAGTTGCGTGAGCAGGCGTTGGACGGCGGTGGGATCGGCGGGCAGGATGCGAGGGCCGGGCGCGGTCTCGCCGCGGCGGACGATTTGCCAGTCGCGGGTGGTGTCGCGCGGCGAGCCGGCGGTGGCCTCGACGAGGCGCTTCAACTCAATCGGCGGCTGGTTGGGCTGCACCGGTGAAGAGATGGCAATGGCGGTGACTCCGGCGGGATCAAGATCGAGCACTTTCTTTTCCCGCAGGCTGTCCTGTGCCGTGCGCAGAATGTTCAGCAGCGAGGCGGGGACGACGACCGTGAAGACGGCGCGGCGACCCTCGAGCTGAGCGTAAAACTCCGGCGGTGGCGCGCCGGCGCCCGGGGCCCGCGGGGCGGGCGGAGCGGCGACTGGTTCCCCCAGGAACAGCGTCTCCAGGCGGTTGTTGCCCTCGAGGGCGATGCGCATCGTCGGGGAGACGGAGGGCGTGGGCGAAATCGGCGCGGTGGGGAACGACTTCGCCCGGAGGGCGTTGAGTTCATTGATGACCAGTTCCAGCGCGGTGCGGCTGGCGCGAGCGGTGATCGGCGCGGCAAACATCCAGCGGTTGCCATCGCGTCCGATCCGGACCCGCACTCCGGAGGCACCGGCCTCCGCGACTCCGGGCGCCAACTGCACGCTCAGCGAACGCGCTTCGAACACCCGCACCGCCAGCAACGCGTCGGAGCGCAGTTGTTCCAAAGGAACCGACAGGCTGTCCGCGAGACTGCGATTTACGATGTGAATCCGCGTGCCGTCGGGCGAAAGGAGGTACAGCCGCTTGCCGTCCGGGGTTGAGTCACCGATCCGAAGCTTGGTCTGGGGACGTGCCGTGCCGGCCGGGATGGCCGGATCGCCCGACGTAAACGCGACCGTCAGCTTGGGTTTGTCGAGACCGAAGTCGGCGAGCGTCTGGTTGTTTTTCGAAAGATCGGCGACGGCAAAGCTCGTTTCGTGTTCCAGTAATTGGAGCCCGTGCAGAATCCCGCTGACCGCGAGGGAATTGGCGGGCCAGCGGTCCAGTGGTTTGGTAAGAAACCAAGTTTCGCGCTCCCGCTCCAGGCCGAAAGAACCGGCGGTGGCGGTGGAATTCACTTCGAGTGACCGGATATTCGCCGTCTCGGGACCGAGGACGCGCCGCCTGGCCTCCCGGGAGGCCGCTTCGGTCCGCCAATTGCGCTCGAACTTGAAAATGAAAAAGAACAGCGCGACGTTCAGGAAGATCAGGACGAGTGTGACTTTGGTGCGCATGCGGAGGAAGAGGCTGAAGGGTGGAAGGTCTGAAAAGCTGAAGAGGTATTCTGGGCGCGAGGGGCTGGGTCGGGTTCAGGATTTCAGCGGTTCACGGTTTCAGCTCTTTCTCAAGTCCGTCTCGTCCAATAGACGAGCAATCCGAGCACCAGGGCGCTGCCGGGCAAGATGAGTAAGAGAGCATAGCGCAGGCGGCTGAAATCGGCGGCGCTGAGCGTGAGTTGGAAGCGTTCGACCGGCCGGGACGGAATGCGGAGTTGCCGGTCCCGGTCGACCGCCCAGTTCACTGCGTTGAGGAAAATCGCCAGGTTGCCCTGTTCGATGCGGGCGTTGGCGATGAGGTCACCCGTGCCGAAGACGACGAGTTTGCCGCCGCGCACGCTGAACGGCAGGTTGTCGCGCACGCCGAGGCGCTCGGACGCGACGCCAACCCCGAGACGGTCAGGCGGGTCCATGCCAGGAAGCGGTCGGGTGTCGATACCGGGATCGTATCTGGGCAGCACGCCGCCGCGAAAGCTGCGCTCGCCCCACGCGGTGGGCGAGGTCGCCGCGAGGGTGACGGTATGAAGTCCGCCTCCGAGTGAGCGACCTGGATCGGGAATCACCGTGCGGGCGACGCCCAGGCGCAGCGTCGCACCGTAGTCGATCAGCGTTTTCGTCACCGGATGCTGGGCGTACGCGCGAATCAGGAGGTCGCCGTTTTCGGCGACGTTCTCGGCGCCCGTGTCGGCAATCACGTCGTCGTGGACCAGCACGCCCCAATCGAGGAGAAAATCGTCGAGCCCGAGGGCCATCACACTCGTGCCGGGAGCGAGGAAAATTACCATCCGGCCGGCGTTGGTGCCGAGATACTGGCGGAGCAGTTCCTGCTCGGCCCGCGAATATTTGCTCTGGGGGGCGGTGATGACCAGCAGCGAGGCGTCGTCCGGAATCTTGCGGTTGACGGTGAGATCGATCTCTTCCACGTCGAAGTTGCGCAGCTTGAGCTGATCGCGCGCGGCGGACAGGCCGCGGCTGGGATCGGCATCGCCGAGGCGCAATTCCGCGTGCCCCACGAGGAAATAGATTTTTTGCCGGCCGGGTGACGCGACATCCAGCATGGCGGCGGTGAGGACCTGTTCGCCGTGGAAACTGTGGCGCTTTTTGTCCTTGAGCGCATAGAGTTCGTTGACCGTTACCACGCGGCGTTTGTCGTCCGACAGGAGCACCAGGATGTCGGGTTGATCGATGCCCAGTTCCTCCGCCCGACGACGGTTCTGGTAAACATCGAGAACCTCCTTGGTGATCCTGCCCGCCGGGCGTTCCGCCGTGGCGTAAACGTATTCGTCAATCAGGCCGCGGGCCTCCGGATTGTCGCTCTCGGGCGACAGCGTCATCACCAGGTGGACGGGGCGGGGGAGGTTCTGGATGTAGGAAAGGGTTTCGGGGGAAAGGGAGAACTTGCGGTTGCGGGTGAGATCGAACCGCCACGCGTGGTTTTTCGCCACGTAATTGAGTCCGCCGAAGAGCGCGACGAACAGGATCGCCTGCAGCACGAGGTTGAGCGTGCGGAGCCAGCGGGCGGCGCGGAAACTGGTGAACATGGGGCTCAGGGCGAGGGAAGGGAAAGGGAGAGTGGGAGTGGAACTGGAGGCGAGGGCGGGCGTGTTTGGTGGGCAGGTTCACTTTCCCGGCCCTCTCACTTTCACGTTGGCTAGGCGTGGAGCAATTTGGCTTCGACACTGAGGATGCTGAAGATCAGCGATAACACCGTGCCGCTGAGATAAAACAACAGATGCCGGGTATCGATGACCCCGCGCGTGAAGTCGTCCCGGTGCGCAAAGACATGGCCGTACTCGATCGCGAATTTGGCCGGACGGAAGAGACCTTGCTCGAGCCACGCGGAGTCGGAGAGGGCATTGCCGCCGATGATGAGGGAGGCAAGGGCCACGCAGCTCAGGATGCCGGCCACGGATTGATTTTTTGTGACCGAACTCGCGAGCACGCCGATCGCCACAAAGAAGAGTCCCGAAACCGCGATAAACAAGAATCCGCCGAGCAGAGGTCCGGAATCAAGAAAGCGGGAGTCTCCGGAAAATCTCCGCAGAATGTAGAAGAAGCCGGCCGTCGAACCCCAGAGGGCCGCATAGAGAAAATAGGCGGCGCCAAATTTCGCGAGGACCACCTCGGTGGTGGTGACGGGCGTGGTGAGCAGCGTCTCGATCGTCCCAAGCCGGCGCTCCTCCGCGAGGCACTTCATGGTCAGCAGCGGAACCATGACGCACGCCGGCAGCCAGAAGAGTTGGAAGTAAACCATTGCCGGCGAGGATTCCTGCGGAGCGGCACTGTAAACTTCCAGGATCTTGGTGAAAATCAGGCCCATGAAACCGAGGAAAAGCGTCGCCGCCACATACGTGGCGGGGCTGACCAGCAGCATGCGGAGTTCGTGGCTGAGCAAGGTGGGAAAGTGTCTCATGAAAAAGGGCTGGGGGGGTGCAAGGTTGAAAATCTTGGACGAGGGGAAGAGGTAGGAAGCGCAGCGTCCTAGCCGGCGGGTTTTTCAGCCTTTGGCGGTGGCGCGGCGACGGCATCCCAACTGCGGCGGGTCGCCGCCAGGAAAACATCTTCGAGCGTGGGGTTCTCACGGCTCAGCGCCCGCACCCGAAATCCCCGGGCGAGGAGCGCCGCCAGCAGCGGTTCGCCCAACTCGTCGTCGTGATCGGTCGTGACGGTCACGCGACGAAAGCCATCCGCACCTGGATCGCCGATCGCGGTACGGTGCAGCGTTTCACTGACCCCCGCCAACACGGAGGGCAGCGCCGTCGCGTCTCCGGACAGCTCCAACTGATACGAGGAATGGCCGACGATCTCCCGGCGGAGTTGGGCGGGTGTGCCTTGGGCAACCACGCGGCCCTGGTTGATGATGAGCACGCGGTCGCAGGTCACCTCGATTTCCGGCAGAATATGCGAGGAGATGATCACGGTCATCCGGCCGCGCAGGCTGGCGATGAGGTCGCGCACGATGAGAATCTGGTGCGGGTCGAGGCCGATGGTCGGCTCATCCATGATGATCACCGGCGGCTCGGCAAGGATCGCCTCGGCGATGCCGACCCGCTGGCGATACCCCTTGGACAGATGCCCGATGATTTTGTGGCGCACGCGCTTCAGGTCGCAGACCTCGAGCACTTCGTCGATCCGCGGGCCGAGTTTGCGCCGCGGAATTTCCTTCAGCCGGCCGCGGAAATACATGTACTCGGAGACCCGCATGTCCTCCGGGAGCGGGTTGTTTTCCGGCATGTAGCCGATCCGGCGCTTGATTTCATCGGGTTGGGTGGCAACGGGCAGACCGCAGATTTTCACGCTCCCGGAGGTTGCCGGCAGATAACCCGTGAGGATGCGCATGGTGGTCGACTTGCCCGCTCCATTGGGTCCCAGGAAACCCACGATTTCGCCGCGTGCCACCGTGAAACTGATGTCGTTCACGGCCGTGATCCCGCCATAGGATTTCACGAGATGGGAGACTTCGATGGCGGTCGGCAATTCGGACATATTCGTTTGAACCGCTAATTTGAGGCAATGTTCACCGAAAGCTAGAGTAGAAACCGACGTCGGCCGGAGATCGGCGGCTAGCCGGTTTTCTCGAGGGTGACCTCGCCGGCGCGAAACCGCTGCATCCGGCCGAGCGGGTCGCGGAGAATCAGGGCGCCTTCATCGTCGAGCCCGCTCACGATCCCGGAGTGCCGCCGGCCGCCCTCGAGCAGGGTGACCAGCTGGCCGCGCAGCACGTCGAAGCGATTCCACAGGTCGGCAAAGTTCGACCGATGTTCGCCGTCGACAAAAGCCTGATACGCGAGCAGCACCCGCCCGATGAGCGCGACGGCGAGGCGGTTGAGATCGAGTGGGGCGCCGGTCAACTCGGCCAGCGCCACGGCGCGCCGGGCCAGATCGGCGGGCCAGGAGCCGGCCGGGTGGTTGACGTTGAGGCCGAGTCCGAAGACGAGGTCGCGGATCTCGTCGGCGTCGACCCGCGCCTCGGTGAGCAGCCCGCCGGCCTTGCGACCGCCGAACAGAATGTCGTTGGGCCATTTGATGCCGGGCGCGACGCCGGCGAAATTTGCCAGCAGTTCGCAGATGTTCACGCCCATCCAGAGGGTGAAGGTCTGCATGCGCCCGGGTTCGACCCGCGGACGAAAGGCGAAGCTCGCGTAGAGATTCGCGGCCGAGGCGCTATGCCAGACGCGGCCGAAACGGCCGCGACCGCGGGTCTGCCGGCGCGCCAGCACGGCGAACGGCACCGTTCGGCCGGCGGCGAGCTGCCGGGCGGCCTCGTCGTTCGTGCTGTCCACCTCGTCGAGGACGAGCAAGGAAAAGCCCCGCGGCCGCACCTTCAGCTGGGCTTCAAGGAGGGGCGCATGCAGCGTCGCGGGTCGGGCGGCGATGCGATAGCCGCGGGCGCGTTGGGCGTCGAAGATGAAGCCCGCCGCCCGCAACTTTTCCATGTGCTGCCACACCGCCACCCGGGAGACTCCGAGGCGCGCGGCCAGTTTCGAGCCGGAGACCCAATGGGGATCCCGGGCCAGGAGCTCGCGCAGGATGATGTGTTCGGCGGTCGGCATGGAAGAGTGCGAACGGGGATTCGACGGGCGATGAAAATACTTCGGATGGCGGTGAAGAGGAACGGCGCAACTCGCGATTGAAATGTGAAGCGCGTCGCGCACGCTGGTGCAAATGTCATTTGAAGAATTCCAGCAATCCATCGGACGGGATTCCGCTCCGGCCGCGGGGTGCAGCGGCGCGTTGCAGGGCTTGTGGCGTGATGCGCGCGGCGATTGGGCCGGGGCCCATGGCTGCGCTCAGGAGGATCACTCCCGTGCGGGCTCATGGGTGCACGCTTACCTGCATCGGAAGGAGGGCGATCTGGGCAACGCCGGCTATTGGTGCGCCCGGGCTGGTCGGCCGCAGCCTGCCGCCGAGGTGACCCTCGCCGCCGAATGGGAGCAGATCGCGCGGGCGTTGGTGGAGGAATAGACGGCTACCGCGGGTCCCCGCTGCTCCAGCCAAAGTCACTCGTGCGCAGAAAGGTCTTTTGCGACTCCCTGCGAATGTAGGTGCCGGCGGCGGCGTCGGACTTGCTGGCGTTCGTCGCGGCATCCCGGAGGTCGCTCATGTTTTGGAGGCGCTCGTCCTCGGCGTACATCGCGAGCGCGCGAGATTCCTTGGAGGAGCCGAAAAGCGGAAGGGTGAATCGATTCATGGCGCGATCGGCATCGGAGATGTAGCGCCCCATCGCGATCGCGGTGAGGCCCTTGGCGGTGTTGATATCGCGTTCGCGGAAGACCGGGGGCTTTTGCTCCCGCACGATATACTTGGGCAGACGCACGATCGTGTTCTTCGGCTTGTCGACGTCCCGCAAATCAATCTGCTCCGCTTCGGGCGTGGGGGGCGGTTTGGGCGGAGGCGGGGTGTACTTGGGGGTGGCCGCGGCCAGCGCAGCCGCCACCTCACCTGAAATCGCCCGCCGGCGGCGCGGGGTCTCCGGCGCGGGCGCCGCAGACGGGGCGGCATTCAGGATGGGCGTGGCCGAAACGGGCACCGCATTCTGAGCCGGCAGCGACGACGGTGTCGTCGCAGCCAGCGTCGCGGTCAGGAGGGAAAGGGCAACGGGGCGAACCATGGCGATGATTGAACGCTGAGACACGATTTGGTTCCGCGCAAGTCTGGGCTACGCCCCCCGCGGGTCGTCGCAGGGCGGGGTCAGCGAACCCTCGCCCTTCGCCTGGCCATCCCGGGCAGGCTTGCTCGCCGGAGTCGGCGCGCTTTGGGGTTCAGGCTGACAGGGTGGCGGGTTCAGGAATGCGCGCACGCCCGGCGGGCGTGTCGCCAGGCATTATTTCAGTCGGCGTGGTGGATTTCTGCTCGCCGACGCGCCGGGCCGGCCGTATCAAGCCGACCAGTGGCTCGCACCATGCGGACACTTCCCCAGAAAACCACCCTGACTTTGGCCGGCGTCCGCGGCGCACCCGCGTGGCGGATTTCTTTCCGCGCCGTGACGTTCGCGGCGGTGCTGGCGATGGCACTGATCGTGGCGCCCGCGTTGGCGCGCGGCGCTGAAGGGGCGGAGGGCAAGCCTGCGCCGCAAAGCGTCCGTGTGGCGGCGATCTCGTTTGTACCGGAGAAACTCGATCTGGCGGGCAACGCAGATCGCCTGGAGCGGGCGTTTCGAGAGGCCGCCGCGGGCGGGGCGAAGATCGCCGTCGCACCGGAGGGAGTGCTCGAGGGATATGTTGTAAACGAGATGCTGGCGGGAAAAATCCCGGTGGCTCGGATGAGGGACGCCGCGATTCCGATCGATCATCATCTGATCCGGCGGTTTCAGGACCTCGCGAAGTCCCTCGGGCTCTGCCTGGTCTTCGGTTTTGCGGAGAGGATCTCCGCGGACGTGTTCAACACGGCGGTGTTCATCGACGACGCGGGTGTGATCCGGGGCAAATATCACAAGATGCAACTGGCCGAAGGCTATCATCCCGACTGGTGGTGGAATCGCCTCGGGGTGCAGAGCCGTGCGTTCGACACGCCGTACGGCCGGTGCGGCATTCTGATCTGCAACGACCGGTGGAATCCCGCGCTGGCCCGGATTCCCGCGCTGGACGGGGCGCAGTTTCTCGTGATTCCCTCCTACGGCTCGAAGAGCGAGGCGCAGGACGCCGCGGTGCTGGCCCGCGGACGCGAAAACGGCCTGCCCGTTGTCGAGGCCAACGTCGGCGTGAGCCTTATCGTGAGCGGCGGTGAGATCGCGGCGTTGCGGCGCGAAGCGGTGGCGGTGACGTTTTCGGAGATCGTGATACCGACCGCGGCGGTCCGCGATCCGGCTGCGCGCGATGCGGAGGAGCAGAAGTTTCTCGAGTGGCGCAGCGGGGAGATGCGCCGGCGGTTCGAAGCGAAAGTGTACCCTGGTTTGGAAACGCTGAAGCCGGGGGCCGCGGCCCAGGCACCGGCCCGTTAACCGTTTCGACCGGGTCGGCGCGTTACCCTTTGGCGGTATTCGCTGGAATTTTTCGTCCGCACTCCGCCCTCGATCTGTTCGTGGCCGCGCAAAGACTCGACACGGGGCGGCGGGGCGAGCAATGGGATCGGCGCATGAATTACTCCAAAGTCACAGGGTACTGGGTGGCGATTCTGGCAAGCATGAGCGGACTGCGTTCCGCCGACTACGATGTCGTCGTCTACGGCGGCACCAGCGGGGCGGTGATCGCCGCGGTGCAGGCGAAGGCGATGGGCCGGAGCGTGATTTTGGTGAGCCCGGACCGGCATCTCGGCGGGCTGACCAGCGGCGGGCTTGGTTGGACCGACACGGGCGACAAATCCGTGATCGGCGGGCTGGCGCGCGATTTTTACCATCGCGTCTGGAAGCACTACGACTCGGCGGCCGCGTGGACGGCGCAGCAGAAATCCGAGTATGGGAACAAGGGGCAGGGCACTCCGGCGATCGACGGGGCACAGCGCACCATGTGGATTTTCGAACCGCACGCGGCGGAGAAGGTGTTCGAGGATCTCGTGCGCGAACACGGGGTGACGGTCGTGCGCGACGAGTGGCTCGACCGCGCGAAGGGGGTGAAGAAGTCCGGCGCCCGCATCGCATCGATCACCACGCTCAGCGGGAAAACCTATGCCGGAAAGATGTTCATCGACGCCACCTACGAGGGCGACTTGATGGCGTCGGCGGGTGTCGCATATCACGTCGGTCGCGAGGCGAATCGCGTCTACGGCGAGGAGCACAACGGCGTGCAGACGGGTGTGCTGCACCACCGGCATCACTTCGGCGTGCTGAAGCAGAAGGTCAGTCCCTACGTGGTGCCGGGCGATCCCATGAGCGGAGTACTGCCCCGCGTGAGCGCCGCGGCACCGGGCGTTTTTGGCGAGGGCGACACGAAGGTGCAGGCGTATTGTTTTCGCATGTGCCTGACCGACCACGCGGCCAACCGGATCCCGTTTGCGCAGCCGGAGGGCTACGACGCGAAACAGTATGAATTGCTTGCCCGGATCTACGCCGCCGGCTGGACGGAGACTTTTGGGAAATTCGACCCGATTCCGAATCACAAGACCGACACGAACAACCACGGACCCTTCAGCACCGACAACATCGGGATGAACTACGATTATCCCGAGGCCTCCTATGCGCGCCGTCGCGAGATCATCAAGGAGCATGAATTGTATCAGAAGGGCTGGCTCTACTTCGTCACGACCGATCCGCGCGTGCCTCGGGAGGCGCAGGAAAAAATGCGCCAATGGGGCCTGCCGAAGGATGAGTTCAAGGACAACGGTGGCTGGCCGCACCAGATCTACGTGCGCGAGGCGCGCCGCATGATTGGCAGCTACGTGATGACGGAGAATGAACTCCGGAAAAAGAAGCCGACCCCGGAGTCCGTCGGGATGGGCAGCTACACGATCGATTCGCACAACGTGCAGCGCTATGTCACGCCCGACGGCCACGTGCAGAACGAGGGCGACATCGGAGTGTCGGCGGGCGGTCCCTACGAAATTGCCTACGGCGCGCTCGTACCGAAGCGGGGGCAGGCGGAAAACCTGCTGGTGCCGGTCTGTCTCTCGAGTTCGCACATCGCGTTTGGTTCGATCCGCATGGAGCCGGTGTTCATGATTCTGGGACAGTCGGCGGCGACGGCGGCGGTGATGGCGATCGATGCGAAGATTCCGGTGCAGGACGTGCCGTACGCGAAGCTGCGCGAGCGACTACTGACAGACGGGCAGATTCTGCACAAGGTCACGGCGCCGGCCGCAGCGGAGACGACACCGGAGAAGAAGAAAAAGGCGCGGAAGTGATTCGGACATCCTGGGACCCCGGAGTGTCTCGGAGCGGTAGCGGCACGAGATGCCGGTTGCGAGTTGGCCGTTTTTGCCTATCGCCGATGCACCGCTTCCCCATGCAAAATCAACCGGTGGCGATTCCGACAGTGCCGCTACGCGAGGTGCATTGCGCCGAAGCGATCGCTTGGATGCGGGCGAAGGGACCGATCGCAGGCGCGTGTGCCGTGACTTCGCTGCCGGATGTCTCCGAGGTCGGTCTGCCGCTGCCGCTCTGGCGCGGGTGGTTCATGGAGGCGGTGCGCGTTGTCGTCGATGCGGTGCCGGACGAGAGTGCGGCGATCTTTTTCCAGTCCGACATCAAGCGTGACGGCCGGTGGATCGACAAAGGTGCGCTCGTCGTACGTGCGGCGGAGGATGCCGGGGCTCACGTGCTGTTTCACAAGATTGTTTGCCGCCGCCAGCCGGGGCTGCTGACGCTGGGCCGGCCTGGCTTCACGCACCTGATTGCGGTGTCGCGTGCCATGAAATGCCCCGACGTGCTTCCGATTCCCGACGTCGTGGCCGATGCCGGCCGTCTCGCCTGGGTGAGAGCCATGGGCATCCGCGCGGCGGCCCATGCAGTGCGCTTCGCGGGGGAGCATGTTGGGGCGAAAATTGTCTTTGATCCATTTTGTGGCGTCGGGACCGTGCTGGCTGTGGCGAACCGGCTTGGTTTGGCGGCGCTCGGGGTGGAAAAATCGAGGAAGCGATGCGAGCAGGCCCGTCTGCTGACGGTGGAAGCGGGTGAATTGTGAGGGGTGACAGCGGGACAGAGCGGGCGGTGGGAGATAAGCAGGAGTGGTCGGGCTAATGGAACATGCGCGTCCACCTACTGGACGACACAAAGGGAAAGAATTGGGTTGAGAACCTGGGATTTGGGGTGATGGTTCTCTTGTTCCTCCGCATAGCGGGGGATTTGGGGTAACAAAGAAAGCAATGCCCGCCGTGTAGGGGTACACGGCGGGCTCTTTTTTTTGCCGGAATCCAACAGTCGGAAATCGTGAAATCAGGCATCGGGCATCCAGTGGCGCGACCAATAACTTTCGTGACGTGTAGCTGCGAGCGCCAGCGAGTGGACCACCGGCGCGCTCCACTCGCTGGCGCTCGCCGCTACTTGTCACGCTACTTTGCGGTCGGCACACTAGAATCCGCCGACGACGGACAAGT
>SXSC01000178.1 GCA_005792355.1 Opitutaceae bacterium | reverse complement strand
TGGGAATCCTGGATACGAGTGCCTGTGGAAAGGCTACGCGCAGTTTCGCGCCATGGTTCAAATCATCGGCCTGACCCGGAAGCGCGCCCGCAGCGCCGACGATTGATGCGCTACAGCCCCTTTTGTGGGGCAAGTGCAGGACTAGCCAAGTCGGCGCGACTCAGGGTTAAGGCTTCATGAATTGTCGTGGGGATCTTGAGGATTCTGGCGCTTCCGCCCTTTGGCTTGAAATCGACCTCCTCTTTGATTGAGAGGAAGCAATCCCCTTTGGCGTTGAAGCTAAACCACGACCACCGGGCTTTGTCGATTTCGTTGGCGCGCAAGCCACAACCAAGGGCCAGCAATACGGAGGCATAGCTCGCCGGGTGCGGTTTGCGAAAGTCGATCTTGGCGGTGGCAATAGCGACGGTAGTCCTTACCCGCCGCTTTGCGCGCTTTGTCGGCTTTGCAAATGGGTCCGGTGCGCCGGCGTCACCATCACGCAGGAGGGGCAGTTCCTCCCAAATTCTCTGCACGACATGGGCGGGGAGGGAAAAGACCGGCTGAATCTCTTGGGTCAGCCGAATTCCGTCGAAAGGGTTCTCCACCTGCACGCCGTTCCGCGTCAAAATATTGCGGGCCTCACGTGAGAAGCACGCCTTTGCATTGCGGATGATCTTGGAAACGGTGTTTTGAATTGCACTATCTGGACGCTTGTTATTTCGCGCCTCTGCCCGATATGCATCTCGGGCACGTTCAACCGCCGCACGGTTTAGTTGCCGGATCTCCCTCACCCCTGCGAGACGGCAGAGTTGTTTTAGGCACCGGCAGTAAAGACGGATTGAAACGTCCCGCGGGCTACGTTCCATGCTTGCAGCCGCCTGGCGGTATGATTCGCAGAATTCGTCAATGGAGGGGCTGACAGGCAGCCTGGCCTGCCGTGACGTGACTTCGCGCCAGCCGTACTTCCTTACCCGAAGAAAAAAATCGAGCGCCTCCTCGGCAGCCTTGTCCTTATTGGAGTTGGCTAGGCGGACCTGCTTGGTCACGCCATCGTGGTGGAGGCGAACATAGTACTCCGGCACCATGACCGTGGCGCCCTTCCGGTCCTTGTAGGTATTTCGGTAAAGCCGTTCTTTCCAATACGCAGCTGTACTCTGGCCAGAACGCACTTGCGCCGGTCTTGGCGTCTTGGCGGATACTTGGCAAATTTCAAGGTTGTCCTCTGCTAGGCTGCGTTGCGATCCGTTGGGTGTTTCCATCGGGAGTTCTCCTATGAGAACAAGGGTTTATGGACAACGCAACGCAATCTATCACAACCGTGCACAACATAGGAGATAAAGGACTTAAAATCCCTTGGCCGCAAGGCCGTGCGGGTTCGAGCCCCGCCCCGGGCACCAGCCTTCGCTCAACCGCAAATCGCCGCGGGCGGGCATTTCCAGCCCACGCGCGACGGCTGCCAAGGACGCTGGTGCCAGCCGGGGGTCGCCGCGCTTGATTTCTCACTCCCACACCAGCACCGCCGTCACCGGATAGTGGTCGGAGGGGAAACGGCCGTCGCGTGACGAGCGATCGATGGCGGCGGCGGTGGCCTTGAAGTGCGACGTGTGAAAGATGAAATCGATCCGCGAACCCTTCACCGTCCCCTTGAAGCCGTTGAAACTCGCCTCATCGGGCTGCCGCTGCGGGTGCAGCGTTCGATACGAATCGATCCAGCGGATCCACTCCGGTTTGGTTGGCTGCACGAGCGCAACATACGCGGGGTTGTCCTCGTTGATGTTGAAATCCCCCGTGAGAATCGCCGGCACCCCGGCGGCAATCGGCCCAATCTGCTCCGACAGCACGCGCGCCGCCTCCCGCCGCGCGACGACGCCGCGATGATCGAAGTGGGTGTTCGCGTAGACGAATTCACGGCCGGTGGCGGCTTCCCGCAGCCGCGCCCAGCTGCAGATCCGCGTCAACGCGGCGTCCCACGACTTGCTGCCCGGCACCGTCGGCTGTTCGGAGAGCCAGAACGTCCCCGCCGCCACCACCGAGAACCGGTCCTTGCGATAACCAATGGAGGAGAACTCGCCCTGGCGCCTGCCGTCCTCCCGCGCCACGCCGCTGAACGCGTGGCCTTTCAGGCGCTCCGCGATCGCGTCGTACTGGACCGCCAGCACTTCCTGAAAACCGATCACGTCCGGTTGAAACTGCTCGATGGTTTCGAAGAAAAAATCGCGGCGTTTATCCCAGGCGTTTTCGCCGTCCGGCGCCGTGGCATAACGCACGTTGAACGACATCACGCGCAACGGCGCACCCGGGGTCGGTGCCGCGGTCGCGGCGTTCATCGCGCCGAGGGCCGCGCCGGCGGCGATGAAAAGCAGGGGGAGGCGTCGCAGGAGTTTCATGGGGGGATGGGGAACGCCGGTCATCAGGTGACAGGTGCCGTGCGGTTTGCAACGCCCCGCTGGCGCGCCCACCAAATCCAACCTGGAACGAAATACGTCACCTGTTGCCGACGAGGAACGATCGATCCTGGCGCGGCCATCTCCGAAACACTTGATTCGGAGGGCTGCGCTTCGTCGCAGCCGCAGGATGCCTCCCGATCCCCGTGGTCGTAAGAAGATTCGTATGAGGTGCCGCTTTGTCGGCGCCGTTGCGTTTGGAGTAAAGCCCGGCTGCGACGAAGCGCAGCCCTCCGAAATCGGATGAGGTTGGTGCCCGATCAGTCGCACCGCCAATCGGAAGCTGCACCCGTGCCTCTTCCCCGCGTCAGCGTTGCCTTGCACCGAGGGACGCATCGGTCACAACCAAGGCCAGACTCCGATCTTCGCATGAAACTTTCACCCCTGGTCATCGCCACCGCGTTCGTGCTTTCGGCCGCTTCGTTGGCGGCCGCCGAATCGCCAGCCGCCTCCACCGTCACGAAAAATTCCGCTGTTCCCTACGCCCCGAAGCAAAGCGATCGGCCGCAGCCAATCACCGGGGAGGAGCCGGGCTTCGCCTCCATCTTCGATGGCCGGACGCTCAACGGCTGGAAGGGCGATCCCACCTACTGGCGGGTGGAAAACGGCGCGCTCGTGGGTGAGATCACGCCCGCGACCATCGTGAAGAGCAACACGTTCATCATCTGGCAGGGCGGCCGGCCGAAGGACTTCGAATTGAAGCTCGAGTATCGCATCACGGCCCTGGGCAACAGCGGCATCAACTACCGCAGCGTGGTCATTCCCGACAAGGTGACGCCGACCAATGAATTCGCGATGCGCGGCTACCAGTGCGATCTCGACGGGCGCCGCCAGTATGTGGGCAACAACTACGAGGAGAAAGGCCGGCTCTTCCTTGGTCTGCGCGGACAGCTCACCCGCGTGGTCGGCGGCCGGCCGCCGATCCTCGTTTCACAAATCGGTGACCACGCGGAGCTGGCCAAGGTGGCGACCGACGGATGGAACCAGGTTCATCTCATCATTCGCGGCCCGACGCTTATGCACGTCATCAACCAGCAGGTGATGTGCGTGGTGATTGACGACGACGTCGCGCAACGCACCGCCGAGGGCCAAATCGGCATGCAAGTCCACGTGGGCCCCCCGATGAAGGTCGAGTACCGCAGTCTCCGTCTAAAAACGTTTTAACGGTACGACGCTCGGACGCAGAAATTCAGCGGAGAGCAAGACGAAGCGGCAAACCTCGGGTTCGGCATTGTGCGGAGCGGCCGGACAGTTTCACCTGTGGCGTGCAAACCTTCGTTCAACCGCTCCGGGTGCTCCTGGCGGACCAGGTGGCGCAGGCGATCGAGCGCGAGATTTTGGCGCAACGCTGGCGCGAGTGGCTGCCAGGGAAAGCGGGACGGGCGCATCGGTGGTGGAGCCACCAAGTTTTGGGGCCGCCCTGAACGGGGCAAGGATGGTACGCTGGTCTGCAAGCAATACCTCGGCGACGCACCGGCCGGAGCCAAGTCCGCCGAGCCGGAGATCCATGGCAGGTGCACGGTCGGCGGCAGAGGGCCGTGGCCGTGTGCTGGAGAGGGCCGTCAGAACCGCACCGTCGCACTCAACGTATAGTTGCGCGGAGTGAGATAATACAGATTGGACGGCGTCGCCACCCGCGCGGGCGTGCTGAGATTTCCTCCCACGGGCCGTTGCACGGTGTTCACGTAGAGCGGCGGACGGAACGTTGCTGGTGTGCTGCGCCACCCGACGGCGCCGACCAAAACCAACATGTAACGTAATACGTTACATGTTGCCGATGCGTTCGGCGACAAAGTGGCGGGCAGCGCCACCGGCGCCGCGTCACGCCGCAGGAATGCCGCCGACCGGCTCCGCGGGTGGCGCCGGCTTCGCCACCGGGATGTGCGCGGCGCGGCGCAGCACCTCGCCCTTGGCGACCTTCAGCCGGCCGGCAATCGTGTTGAGCTTCACCACCTCCGTCTGCGACAGCACGGTCACGCGATCGAGGCCGTCGCGATCGACCCACTTCACGTGGTGGTGCCTCTGGCGGGAGCCTTTGACCAAGTCGCGGAGAAACACCTGTTCGTCGTCGGAGAAATCCATGTTGGCGCACAGTGGAGCCGGCGCGATGGTCGCCGTCAACGCAGGTGAGTTGGGCCCGGGCGGAGTTGGGGCGGCACCGCCAAACCAATTCAGTTCAATCACGAATGAACACGAATCGATGCGCATGAAATGTCGAGCGCGACGACGCCCGGCCAGCCACTGGTTGGTGATCCGGAAGCAGCGCGCGATTCTGGGAGCGGCCTGCTCTGAACTTGGGTGTTTTCGGGTCCCTTCGTGGTTTCTCGTCTGCAGCGATCCGGCGCGGACCCGCTGAACGGGCGGCCTCTCTCCACCCCGCGATCGATCGCCGCACTGCCCGCGGCCAGCCGCAGAAACGGCACGTCGGGCAAATCGCCATTGAGCCGGCGCGGTTTCACCGGGCCGGCCTCGTCGAGGCTGGCGAAATCCACCGCGGTGAACGCGACCGGCAGGTTGAAACAATTCAGGTGCACGTCGCTCGCCTCACAGGTTACGTCTGTTTTCCCCGCGCGCGCACCCATCCGCCCGCCTCAGGGCCGGAAAGTTTCGACGGCTGAGAAAGCCGCCTGAATATCACCGTCGGGCCCGGCGGGCTTCGTCTGGCCAAATTGCAAGGTGCTCAGCCGGCGGTAGAGCCCGGCCGGCCGCGCCGACAGTTCATCGTGGGTGCCAAATTCGACGACCCGACCCGCGTCGATCACCGCAATCTGGTCGGCATTGCGCACCGTGGCGAGCCGGTGGGCGACGATGAACGTCGTGCGCCCCTCCATCAACCGGTCCAGCGCGATCTGCACCAGCCGCTCGCTCTCGCTGTCGAGCGAACTCGTGGCTTCGTCGAGGATCAGGATCGCTGGATTCTTGAGAATCGCCCGGGCGATGGCCACGCGTAGACGCTGCCCGCCGGAGAGTTTGACCCCGCGGTCGCCCACCACCGTCGCGTAGCCTTCGGGAAACGTGCGGATGAAGACATCGGCATTGGCCAGCCGGGCCGCCTCGCGCACCGCCAGATCGCCGGCCCCCGGCCGGCCGTAGACGATGTTCTCCGCGATGGTGCCGCCGAAGAGCAGCACATCCTGCGGCACGATCGCCATCTGCCCGCGCAACCAGCCCAGCGGATATTCGCGCGCATCGCGTCCGTCGATCAGCAACCGCCCGCTCTCCGGTTCATAGAAACGCAAGAGCAGGGCCGTGAGCGTGGATTTGCCCGCGCCGCTCGGCCCGACCAGCGCAATCCGTTCGCCGGGACGCGCCGCCAGGCTGAGCTCGCGCAAGACCGCCACTTCCGGTCGGGCTGGATAACGAAAACTGACACTGGCGAACGCCACCTCGCCGCGCAGTCGGACCGGCAGACCGGCACTCGCGGGCGCTTCGATGGCCGCCGTGGTCGCCGGCGCGCCCACACCGCCCTCGGTCGGTTCGCGCAGCAACTCGCGCACGCGCTGGGTCGCGCCGATGGTCTTCTGGATCTGGCTGAACAACTCGGCGGACTGCCCCATGGCGCCCGCCACAAAGGTCGAATACAACACGAAGCGCGTCAGCTCGCCCGGGGTGATCGCCCCGCGCTGGAGCAGCCCGGCCCCAAACCAAAGCACGATCGCGACTCCCCCAAACAGCGCCACGATGAAGAGTCCCACAAACACCGCCCGCCAGCGCGCCGCCGCCAGCGCCGCCGCCAGCACCCGCTGGTTGGCCACGTCATACCGCCGGAGTTCAAACGCTTCATTGGCGAACGCCTTCACACTCGCGATCGCCTGCAGGGTTTCCTCGACAATGGTATTGGTCGCGGCGAGCTGATCCTGAGTTTCGCGGGAAAAACGGCGCAGACGCCGTCCGAAAAAGACCGCCGCCGCGATCAAGGGCGGCAGCGTGCCGAGCATCACGGCCGTCAGCTGGCCGGAGGTGATCGCGATCAGCGTGATGCCTCCGAGTAGAAACACGGACTGCCGGCACAGCTGGGGCAGGGCATCGATCAGTGCGCCCTCGATTTGGGCGATGTCGGTCGAGACGCGGCTCGTCAATTCACCGACGCGGCGCTGGCCGAAAAACGCCATCGGCAGCGTGATGAGCCGCGCGTAGCACTCGCGGCGCAAGTCGGCGAGGGCGCTCTGCCCCACGCGATTGAAGGCCAGCGAGCTGTTGAAGGAGGCGAGCGACTGCAACGCGACCGCGCCCATCAGCGCCAGCGCCACCTGGTTGAGGCTGAGGGCGCCGAGCCACGGCAGACTCGCCCCGCCCGGCCGCAACGCCGCGTCGATCAAGGTGCCGGCCAGCAGGGGAAACGCGAGGCCGCACGTCGCGCTGACAAACAGCGTCGCCAGGCCCGCGAAAAAACGCCGTCGGTACGGTCGCACGTGGCGGGCGAGCGCGAGCGCCTCACGCAGGCTCTCGCGATTGATCGCCGCCTTGGGCAGCCGCTCAAGGGCGATTTCCTCCTGGGATTCATCACGACGCGGCATGGGGGCGGAAGCTCGCCGTCACCGCGGGAAAACACAAGTCAGCCGGCAGATAATCCCCGCTGCGACGACGGAGACGATTCTGCGTGCCACCGGCCCGACCGCGGAGGTAATATTTCCCCGCGTGACTGCGGAGACTCAATCGGCGATCGGCACCTGGCAGCAGTGGCCCTGTGGCCCCGACTGCCGCCACGCGCAGTTGATGCCGGCCCCCTCAGTCGAATGGCATTGGTGCAACCACCCGCGGTTGGACGAACGCCCCGTGCGCGACGGATTCGAATGCCACCATTTCGAAGCGTCGCCGTCGGTTCGGTTCGCGCCCTCGCGCTGGTGGAGTTGAGCATCAACCGCCCCGGCCGCACGGCTCCACGCCCGCCAAACTCCTGCGCCTTCGCCTTGCGCTTGGCCCAAACTGAATGCTGACTGCGCGCCGCCTCTCTCCTCCTCATCCACCATGGCCAAATCATCCGTCGCGCCCAAAGTCCTCACCGAATTGAACCGCCAGCTCAACCATGAGCTCGGCGCCGCACACGCGTACCAGGCTCTGTCGATCTGGTGCGCCGCCCGCAACTTCACCGGCTTCGCCGCGTTCTTCGCCAAACAAGCCGGCGAGGAACGCGATCACGCCGGGAAGATGATCGCCCACGTCCTCGATCGCGGCGCCGCGCCGGAGCTTGCCGCCTTGCCCGCGCCGCCCAGCGATCAAGCCTCGCTGCTCGACGTCGCCCTGCAGGCGCAGTCCATGGAGCTCGCCAACACCCGCGGCATTCATGCGGTCTACGAGGCGGCGCTCGCGGAGAAGGATTATCCCGCCCAGGTGCTGATGCATTGGTTTATCAGCGAACAAGTCGAAGAAGAAGCGTGGTGCGACGAGATGATCGATCGCGTGAAGGGAGCATCCTGCGCCGGCAGCCTCTCCGATCTCGACCGCCACATCGGGCGGCACCTCGCCGGCGACGGGAAGTAAGGGACTGCCTCTCATGGAAATATTCCCCCATGCCGACAAACCACGGGGCAGGATGATGTAGGAAAAAAATGCAATCCCGGGCAAACCGAAGACGACGAATTGTCCGAAGTTCGAACAAATCGAACCGTTCGCGTCGGTCCGCGCTCCTTGAGTTCTCGTGCGCCGAACTTTGTTTGCTTGCCAGCCGGCGGCCGGTTGCGGCCCTGAGCCGCACACCGAAAAATGCGGGCTATGGCACGCCCGCCGCCGCGGTGGTCGTGGGGGCGGGCGCCGCGGGCGCCGGCTTCCGCGGAAGGATCTCGTCGCGCATCGCTGTGTGATAGACGAACGTCGCCATGATCACCGCGGCTTGTTTCAGATCCTCGGCAATCACCCGATCATAGACATCCATGTTGGCGTGATGCGTGCGGGTCCAGTACTCCAGGTTGTCCTGGATGAACTGGAAGCCGGGCAGGCCGATCGCATCGAATGACACGTGATCGGTGCTGCCGGTGCTGGCAAAGGACACGGTTTCCGCGCCGAGATCGCGGAACGGTTTCAGCCAATCGCGAAAGAGGGGCCGCACGGCTTCGTTGCCCTGCAAATAGACTCCGCGGATTTTTCCGCCGCCATTGTCGAGATTGAAGTAGGCCGACAGCTGCCGGTAGCCGGGTTTCTGCACCACGGGCCCGACCGGGTTGCGCGCGGGAATGGCGAACGGATCGGGTTCACCCGCCGCGGAGGTCGTCGCGGGGGCCTTGATCTCGCCGAAATGGGACGCGACGTAGGCCTTCGATCCGAGCAACCCCTGCTCCTCGCCCGTCCACAAGGCCACGCGGATCGTGCGGCGGGGTTTCAGTTCCAACGCCTGCAAGATGCGCACGGCCTCCATCACCACCGCCGAACCTGCGGCATTGTCGGTGGCACCGGTGCCACTGTGCCACGAGTCGAGGTGCGCGCCGAGCATCACCACTTCGTCGGCCCGATCAGAGCCGGGAATCTCCGCCAAAACGTTCGCCTCCATGAGATCGTCGGTGTGATAGTCCGCCTGCAGCTCCACCGCGACCCGCAGCTTTTCACCCCGCTGCGTCATCCGCACGAGCCGGTTGTAGTGTTCCGCCGCGACGGTGACCTGCGGGATGATCGGCGGCGCGTCCGCCTTCCACACCTGGGCGGGGCGGATGGGCCGGCCGCCGGGAGCGGAGGATTTCTTGCCGGAATCCCCGCCCTTTTTCGTGCCGCGCCCGGCCGGAGCGGGGTCCGGCGTGCGGCCCCGCGTGGGATACACCGTCGCGGATGCGGTGAAGAGCGTGCCGGACTCACCCTGGCGGCTGGGCTGCAACAGCAACGCGACACCCTCGTCCGCGAAAAACTGGTACTTGCTCGGCAGAATCACCATCGCCGCGCGGCCTTCCGGCGTCGCGAACGAGGAGGTGGCGCCCGACGAGGACGGACGGGCCGCCGACGACGCCCCTTCCCCGGCATTGGCGAGCGCCAGCAGATTTGCCTCGGTCCGACGGTTCGCCAGGGGATCAAAACCCACCTTCATTTCCACCACTGCGCCGTCGAGCACGACCAGACCGCGCAACTTGCCCCGGTAAAGTTCGAAATCCTCCGACTTCTTGATGTCCACGTGGACAACCTCCGATTCGAGCGGCTGCGCGCCGAGGCCCGGTGACCAGGCTTTGGGAAACGCGATGAGCGGAATGGACTGCGGCGCGATCACTTGCGCGGAGAAACGACGCAGCGTCCAGCCGCGGCCGAACGGGCCCCACGGTTCGAGGTGCGCATTCGCGAGCCCCCACGAGGTGAATTGGTCGCGCGACCAGGCACTGGCGCGGCGCAGCCCGGGCGATCCCGTGAGACGCGGGCCGATGACGTCGGTCAGGTGGGAGAGCGTGGCCATCACCTGCGAGCGGTTCAGGCCCTCGTCGCGGATGCGCGGGATGGCGGCGGCGGCGGTTTCCTTGGCGGCGGCGGGCGGCGTGGCGTTCGCGTTTTCAGGCGTGCCGGCGGGCTGGGCCGCGCTGCGACCGGTCAGGGCAAGGCAAAGGGCGAGCGGCACACCAAACTGGCGGGGTAGGATTTTCACGCGGCGAGCATCATAGCAACGGACCGACCTGCAATCTGAAACCTGCGACGATCGCTCGATCCGCACTCCTTCCCGCGGCCGCAACCAGGAGCAGCGCCCGCCACACCTACGATTTCTTTCCCGTCATCGGCACAAATCTCACGGACAGAATCGCCTTCTGCTCCAACGTTCCGTCGGCGCGTTTGCTCATCAGATATAGTTCCTGCACCCCGGACGTCGGGCCGACCGGAACGCACATGCGGCCGCCGGGCTTGAGTTGATCGATGAGGGGTTGCGGCACGCTCTCCGGCGCGCACGTCACGATGATCGCGTCGAACGGCGCGCGCTCCGGCCAGCCGAGGTAGCCATTGCCGACCCGCACGTGCACGTTGGCATAGCCCAGACGCGTGAGTCGTTGCGCCGCCTCTTCGCCGAGTGGCCGCACGATTTCGATGGAGTAGACGTCTCGGACAAGTTCGCCCAGGATCGCCGCCTGATAACCCGAGCCCGTGCCGATCTCCAGCACCCGGGAGTCTTTGCCCACCCGCAGGACTTCCGTCATGTAGGCGACGAGCGACGGCTGCGAAATCGTCTGCTGATGCCCGATGGGCAGTGGATGATCGGCGTAGGCCTGCGCCTGCAGGTCCGGGGGGACGAAGAGGTGACGCGGCACCTTGCGCATCGCGGCCAGCACCGCCGAATCCTTCACTCCCGCCGGCTCGACGGACCGACTGACGAGTCGCTCGCGTTCGAGCTGGCGTTCCGCCGAGTCGGCCAGCGGGGGTCTCGGCTCGGAGACGGCATTTTTCACCGCCGGGGCCGGCGCCACGGATTCCGGGCCGCCGTTCGAACACGCCGCCAGCGCCAGCATCGGGGCGGACCAAACACGAGAGGCGAAGCGGAGCAGGGAGTTCGAACGGGCAATCATGCGCAGGCCGGGTTGAAGCAAGATTCAGTCTCGCCGTGGTGCACCAAATAAATCCGCCAAACGCCGCCGTCAACGCCGGAGCCCGCCACAATGACGCCCCCTGTTGTGGTGCAACACGCGGGCTAATTTCCGCGCCATCGGCGGCTTTGCCGGTTCACCACTGCGCTGAGCCCAGTCATACTTCGGCCATTCGGGCGCGTCTGTCCCGTCCCTTTCTTCCCCCATGAAAACACCGCTACCCTTCGTCACCTGCTACCTCCTCCTCGCCTTTGGCTCCCTTGCGCCAGCGGCCGACAGCCCCGGCTCTTTCTCGGCCCGTTTCGTCGATCCGGATGCACCCGAAAACGCCGAGGTACGGGCGATCGGGGAGCGGGCCATCAACCGGATCGCCATCACCTTGGTCAACGAAGTCTCGGTCGCCGTGACAAAAAGCGGCGCCGAGAAAGCCATCGATGTCTGCCACCTGAAAGCGCTGCCGCTCACGGGTGAGATTATTGCGGGCATGCCGCGGATCACCGGCATCAAGCGCACGAGCCTGCGCCTCCGCAACCCCGCCAACGCCCCCGATGCCGCCGAGCAACTCGCCCTCAAACGCGTCGAGAAAAACATCGAGTCAGGCGTCCTGCCCAAGGTGCTCGTGCAGGAAATCGACCTGCCGGGCGGCAAATCCGAGTGGCGCGTGTACCGCCCGGTCGGGGTCGCCCAGCAATGTGTGACCTGCCACGGTCCGGAAGATTCCCTCACGCCCGGGTTGCAAACGCGGCTGAAGGAGCGTTATCCCAGTGACCAAGCCACCGGGTATGCCATGGGACAGTGGCGCGGATTGATCCGCGTCACGGTCTCCGACGCACCCGCGGCCCCCGTTCCCGCCGCCAAGGCACCCACACCCACCAAAAAGAAAACCTAAATCCTGTGAAATCACTCCGCCTTCTATTCTGCGCCGCCCTCACCACCGCTGCCGTCGCCGTCGCGGCCGACGTAAAATCCATCGCTCCGAAGGATGCCGCCAAACTCGTGGCCGAGGGCAAGGCCGTGCTCGTCGACGTCCGCGAACCCGCCGAATGGAAGGACACCGGCGTGGCCGGACCGGCCGTGCTGCTGCCGAAGAGCGATTTCGACGGTGACCAGAAACAGTGGAAGGAATTTCTCGCAAAAAATGGCGACAAGCAGGTGTTGCTCTACTGCCGCAGTGGCGGGCGCTCCGGCACGGTCGCGAAGGCGCTGGCCGAGAAAGGCGTGTCGGCCGCAAACGTCGGCGGCTTCAAGGACTGGTCCGCCGCCGGATTACCCGTGCGCAAGGTGGAGGGGAAGAAGTAGGGGAGAAATCTGACCCAGCCGCGCGGCCTGAAACAGGCACACGCAGTCGGTGCCGTCCTCGGTCGACAGCCAGTGCGGCTGGAGCGCGGCGAATTCCCGGTCAATCGCCGGGCGCAATCCGCCCACTTCAATGACCACGAGGCCGTGGGGCGCGAGCCGCGTGCGCGCCTGCGCGAGCAGCTTGCGAATGATCGTCAGGCCGTCGCGGCCTCCGTCGTGCGCCAGACGCGGCTCGGCCGCGAATTCCGGCGCCTGCGCCTCGACCAGCGCACTCGGTTCATACGGCGGATTGCTGAGGATGAGGTCGTAGTGCGCCGGCGGGACCGAGTCGAAGACATCGCTCTCCCACAGCCGCACACGCCGGCCCAACCGGTGGTCGCGCACGTTGATCTTCGCCACCGCGAGCGCGTCGGCGGAGAGGTCGCAGGCGTCCACGCGCGCCGCCGGAAAACGGTGCGCGAGCAAGATCGCCAGACAACCCGAGCCCGTGCAGACATCGACGGCGCGGCGGACTTTGGCTCCCGGCGGCAACCACCCGTCGAGCTGCGCGGGGATGATTTCCAATAGATAGCTGCGCGGGATGATCACGCGCTCATCGACGTAAAAGCGGTGCTCGCCGAGCCAGGCCTCCCGCGTGAGATAGGCGGCCGGCGTGCGCTCGCAGATGCGCCGGCGAAAGACCGCCTCGATTTTCGCCCGCTCCGCCGCCGTGAGTTGTCGGGCCAGCACCCCGCCCTCGCTGTCGAGCGGCAGCCCGAGCGTATGCAGCAACAAGTAGAGCGCCTCGTCGTGGGCGTTGGTGGCGACCTGCCCGAGGGCGGGGCGTTCCCGCGCGTAGACTTTTTCCGCGAAGGCGAGCCACTCGCCCGGCGTGGCGAGCCGGGCCGCGCCGGCCAGGGGATCAGCGGGCTTTCGGGTCATCCGCGGCGACGACATGCGCGTGGTTTTGGATGTGGTCCGGGCAGTAGCACTGATCGCCGGTGCATTTCGAACAGTAGCGGAAATCAAGCTGCGGGTCGGTGCGATCGGTCTTGCCGCAGACATGGCAGACATGGCGTGCCCGGGTTTCCTCCGCCGCGCGCTCGACCCGCCGGGCCGCCGTCCGCTGGCCGCTCCGCAGGTTGCGCAGCATGTCGGGCGCGAAGAAGATCAGGAACGTGGCCACCGACGCACCGATTTGGAGCCGCTCCGCGAGGTCGCCGCGCGCGAATTGCACGAAGTTCAACGCCCAGGCGATGATCGCGAGCCACTTGATCTTCACCGGCAGGATGAAGAACAGGAGTATTTCGAAATCGGGATTGAGGTAGGCAAACGCGAGAAACACCGAGCCGAGGATGAACAGGTTCGACACGTCGTTGAGCGGCGTGATGAACGACAGCCCGACCGTGAGCCCGTAGTTCAGAAAAAGGAAGAGGTTGAAACGAAACGCCCCCCAGTGGTGCTCCAGCGCGCTGCTCATCAGATAAAACAGGTACCAGCCGAACGCGACGAACACGAAGCCGAGCGTGCCCCCCGGGATCGGCACGATGAACATGAAGGTGACGATGCGCCACCATTGACCGCCCTCCACGACGAGTTCCGGCGCGAAATCGAGGGCCTCGAGCTTGAGCAGACCCAGCATCCCCGCGAGCAGGACAAACACCTGGCCGATGATCAGGAAGAGCGCGAGGTTGCGGATCGCGTAGCGGCCAAACAGGCGGTCGAGTTGATCGAGAAAAGGCATGGAATCGCGGCGAGATTGCGAGGAACCACACCCGGAGTGCAAGCGAAGGCGCTGGGAAGTTTGCCGGGATCGCGCCGGCGGCGCGCGCGGGCCGTCAGCTTTGCCCGCGGCCTTTCATTCCCATCCGACCACGTCCCGCTATTTCTTCTCCGCCTCCGCCAATTGCGGCAGGAGCCGATCCTTCTGCCCCTGTAATTTCGGCTCATCGACGGTTTCGATCAGGGCGCGCGCATGGGCCAGCTTGCCGATCTTGATGCACACATTCGCCGCATGCAGCCGCATCGTCTGCCGCTCAATCGGCGTCGGCGCCTTTTCCTCAAGTGCGCCCCAGGCCTGCAGGGCGCCGGCCCAATCCGGCTGCTCGAGATCGTAGAACGACTCGGCATGGCGGTACGCAAACTCGAAACGATCCGGCGCGAGCTCCGCCGCCCGCTGAAACGCATGGTGCATCGCGCGGTCCAGCGACGCGCGCGTCCATTCGCCCGTCTTGAGAAAGTTCTCCCGCGCCTCCGCGAGCAGCGTGCCGAGCTGATAATGGTAGAGCGGCTGGTTCGGCTCGAGCTTGATGGCCGAGATGAAATAGGGCGCCGCCTGGAGTGGTTTGCCGTCCTCGGCAAGCAGGTTGCCCAGCTGGTTCTTCACCAGGGCGATGTTCGGATCGAGCTGGTTGGCCTTGAGCAGCATCGATGTCGCCTCTTTGCGCTGATCGATCTTGCTCAGGAGATATCCGTAGGCGGCATATCCCATGGCCAAACTCGGATTGTTGCGGAGCAGCAGCTCATACTCGTGGGTAATCGACTGCACCTGCTGGCGGAAATTCGACTCGTCGAGCTTCTCGCCCTGCTGCGCGGCCTCCGCGAAAAGTTCCTGCTGCCGCTCGACGATGCGCCGGAGCGTGCGATCCGCCATGCTTTCCGCGTCGGCGGCGCGCAGCGAAACAACCGGGCCCAGACAAAGAAACACCACTGCCAACACGGCTGGCACGGTGCGATGATATCGATCCGAATCTTGCCTGCTTGCGACGGTGCTGAGCCTTTCCCCAGGAACGGCGGTTTTCCAACCGCCGAAGAACCATCGGCCGATCGTAATCGGGCGGTTGGGAAACCGCCCCTCCTTTGGCTCCTGGTATCGCACGCGGTGGGCGTCGTCTTCTTGCTGTGCTCGTATCCGTGTCATCCGTGAAATCTGTGTTGAAGAAAAGGGAGCCAAGCTCTTTACGACACCTTCAGGCCGCCAAGGTGCCGGCGTAAACATTCATTCGCATCGCCGCCGGCCCGGGGCCGGCCGTCGGTCGCAGAAACCCGACCAGAACCTGGCCGCTCTCCCGGGCGAAATCCACCGCCGCCGTCGTCGGGGCCGAGATGGCCGCCACGCAGGGGATACCCGCCGCCAGCGCCTTTTGCATCAGCTCGAACGACACCCGCCCGCTCACCAGCAGGATCCGCCCGCGCAGCGGCAACCGCTCCGCGAAAAACGCGTGGCCAATCACCTTGTCGAGCGCGTTGTGCCGGCCCACGTCCTCGCGGACAAACTCCAGCCGACCCTCGCCATCAAACAACGCACTGGCATGCAATCCGCCCGTGGCCGCGAACGCCGTTTGAGCCCCGCGCAGCCGCCCCGGCAACTCCGCGATGACGGCGCGCCGCGGAACCAGCGGCGGCGCGATCGGCGCGAATTGCGCCCGCACCGCGTCAATGCTCGCCTTGCTGCAGATCCCGCAGCTTGACGACGTGAACACGTGTCGCGTCAGCCGCGCCAGGTCGACGGCGATGCCCGGCGCGAGAATGACGTCGAGGATGTTGGGGTTCGGTTCGCCCGCCCCACTGCGGCAATGAACCAGGTCGGCGATTTCGTCGCGGCAGCGCACGAGCCCCTCCGTCACCAAAAAGCCGGCCGCGAGTTCGCGGTCGTGACCCGGCGTGCGCATCACCACCGCGACACTGCGCCCGCCCACCCGGATTTCCAGCGGCTCCTCGACCGCCACCACGTCGTCGCCAACGGCAGGCTCCTCCAGGCCCGCGAGGCGGGTGACCGGCAGGGAGCGAAGGGCCTGGGCGAGGGACATGGGCTGAACAAAGCGATTCGAGCTGGCACTGCCATGTTTTTTCATAATGTGTACGAATGAACACTCGCCTGCATGCCTCCGGTTCCGCCATCCCCGGGCGCGGTGCCTCCGTGAATCCGCCAAACCGTTTCGAGCGGCTGCACGTGGAACGCGACCCTGAGTGCCCGGAGGACGAGCGGCCGCATCCGCGCACGCAGTTTTTCTTCGACGCCAGCGAATCGATTCTTTCCCGCAACGACAGTCCCGACGTGCCGTTCAGCTATGGGCTCAACCCTTACCGCGGCTGCGAGCACGGCTGCGCCTACTGCTTCGCGCGCCCGTTTCACGAGTATCTCGGGTTTTCCAGCGGACTCGATTTCGAGACGAAGATCATGGTGAAACTCCGCGCGCCCGCCCTGCTGCGCGCCGCCCTGCTTGCCCCGCGGTGGCAGCCGGAGTGCATCACGTTGAGCGGCGGCACCGACTGCTACCAGCCCGCTGAGCGGCAGTTTCGGATCACCCGCGGGTGCCTGGAGGTCTGCACCGAATTTCGCCAGCCGATCGCCATCATCACGAAGAGCGCGCTCATCACCCGTGACCGCGATCTCCTGGCCGAATTGGCGCGTTTCGAGTGCGTCGCCGTCTATGTTTCGATCACGACCCTCGACTCCACCCTGGCGGGTCAACTGGAGCCCCGTGCCGCCCGGCCCGCGCACCGCCTGCGAGCCATCCGCGAACTGGCCGCCGCCGGGGTGCCGGTGGGCGTGATGGTGGCGCCGATCATCCCCGGACTCACCGACCATGAAATGCCGGCCATCCTTGCCGCCGCAGCCGAGGCCGGGGCCACGCGCGCCGGCTACACGGTGATGCGGCTGCCGTACGCGGTGAAGGACATCTTTCTAAACTGGCTGGACGAGCACGCCCCGACGAAAAAGGAGCGCATCCTCAGTCGCGTGCGCGAAATTCGCGGCGGGCAGCTCAACGTCAGCGATTGGGGGCGGCGCCAGAAGGGTGAGGGCATCTTCGCCGAACAGATCGGGCAGTTGTTCGAGGTCGCCGCGCGCCGCGCCGGGCTGAACCACGAGCGCCGGGTGCTCGCCAGCGCGCATTTCCGACGGCCGGGCGAACAGTTGAGTCTCTTCCCGCCCGCAGGCCAAGGCGCCTGAGAGGTCCGCGATGCAGACGAATTGTGCACGCCTGCGACGATTTTCCGACGGGCGTTGGTTCAGGCAATCAACCACGGATCACACGGTTCAATCTTGGAAAAAGACCGCCCTTGACCAAGCCGAACCGTGATATCCGTGGTGAAGATCGACCGCCCCACCTTGGTGGCGACCTTGAGCCGCGATGCAAAAGATCCCGACCAATGATCGTTCCAACTGGGTGCCCGGGCAGCGCGTTGCCGATGCGGGCGCCGGGCGAAGAGATATACGTCGTATCGCGAAGATTTGATTTCTAAAGTGATCCTCTTCGCCATAACCCGGGAGAAAAAAACCACATTCCGCTTCCATGAGAGACGACTACATCCAATCCGCGCTCAAGGTCATCGACGACCCCAACATCTTGGTCAACGTCGTCTCCCGACGCGTCAAGCAGCTCAAACGCGGCCATCGTCCGCTGGTGGAATCGCTGGAGAAGCTTTCCGCCGAGGACACCGCCCTGCGCGAGGTCTCCGAGCGCAAGATCACTTTCGATCTGGCGACACCGGACGAGCTGGCCCGCCGACGGTAACCCGGCCGGCCCGCCGCCAATTGTGATGTGGATTATCCGATGTCGGTTGCAGGACCGACCGGGTAAATTCCCAGAGCCGAAGTCCGACCGGCTGAGTCGGGCAACAAAAAAGCGGGGCACCGGAAGCACCCCGCTTGAAATTCGCGGACGCGCGAATGATCCCCCGACCGTGCGAGGCCGGGGGGAATCGCCCGGCAGACTAACGAGCTTTCTTCGCCCGCTTCTCGGCCCGTTTCTCTTCGGGCGTCTTCAACGGAGCTTTTTTGGTCTGTTTTTTGGCGTTTTGGCCCTTCGACATATTTTTCCTTCGTTGTTGTTGGCTCGCCGGAATCAAAAGCGGCCACGACGACCGAATGCTTTTGGTGCCGACCTATTTCACGCCGCGACGGGTGCCACGGCGGTGCGTCCGACTTGAACGCGGGCTGATTATGCGACCACGAACGGACCCTGTCGAACCATTTACCTATCCCCGGCGGCGGCCGGCCCGATCGATTCCCCCAATCAGCCACCGCGCATCCATCCCAGAAACCCGAGGTCAAAACATGCAAAAACCTAGCGAACACTTCCTCCACGCCCGCGCCCTGCGGGCTGACATCCTCGCGACGCCGGACGTCTGGCTGCCGCGCCGCGAAATCCTGCTGGAGTGGCTCGAAGGATTTCTCGGGCGGGCCGAAACGTCGCGTTATGAACTCGGCCCGACCGAGGCGACGGATTTGACGGAGCTCGATCGCTTCCTGCGAAAAAAGAAAGTTCCGATCGCCGCGGCGTAGCCCGCATCCGGTTTTAGCTTTCGCCGCCAGCACTTGTGGCTTTGATGCCGCCATGTGCGGCCGCTACGTGCTGAAACGGAAAGACCTCGAGGCGCTGATGACCCAGCTCGGGGTGAAGGATCCCCGCGACTTTGTCAGCCGCTACAACATTGCTCCGACCACAGTCGTTCCCGCGATTCGCGTGAGCAAGGAAGCCAATGCGCGCGAAGCCGTCGACCTGCAGTGGGGGCTCGTGCCGTTTTGGTCGAAGGACGCCGCGGGTGGAGCCCGTCTGGCCAACGCCCGGGCGGAAGGCATCGCCGCCAAGCCGTCGTTTCGCGAGGCGTTTCGCAAGCGGCGCTGCCTCGTTCCCGCCAGCGGTTTCTATGAGTGGCAGACTCTCGGCAAACAAAAATTCCCGTGGTTTTTCCAGCTGCGGGACGAAACCCCGCTGGCGCTGGCCGGACTGTGGGAACAGTGGCGGGGCGCGGATGGCGTCGTCCTCGAGACGTGCTCGCTCATCACCACGACGCCCAACGAGGTCGTCCGCCCGCTCCACGATCGCATGCCGGTCATCCTGCGCGGCGCCGCCATCGATACCTGGCTCGATCTCGCGGTCAGCGAACCCGCCCGGCTTGAACCGCTGCTGGCCCCGCTGCCGGGGGAACTCATGAAGTCGACGCCGGTCTCGCCCCGGATGAACAACGTACGCCATGAAAGTCCGGACTGCATCGAGGCCGTCCCCCCGCCCGCGCCGCCGCCGCCCGCGCCTGCCCGGAACGATTCTCAGCTCGCTCTCGGTTTCGAATAAGGAGTTTGGCGACCTGGGCCGTTCGCCTCGCTCGCCCAGTGTGGAATTCCTCGCCAGCGTCGATCCAGTACCGCCAAACTCCCCGCCAAACTCCTCGTGTGAATCTTCTCGACCGCCACATCTTCAAAAGCGTGCTGGCCACTTGTGCGGCTGCAGTTGCCCTGTTCGCTTTTGTCGTGGCCCTGCCCAACGTCGCGCGCGAGCTGATCAATCCCCTGCTCGCCGGTCAATTCGACCCCGCGACATTTGCCCGGCTGGTCGCGTTGCTGTTCCCGTTTGCGATCTCGTTTGCGCTGCCCATGGGCATCCTAACCGGCGTGCTGCTCACCCTGGGCCGCCTCTCCGCCGACAGCGAGATCACCGCCATGCGCGCCGCGGGCATCAGTGTCGGGCGGGCCGCACGACCGGTCTTCATCCTCGGGACGTTGTGTGCCGTCGGCGCCCTGTATATCAATTTCGAGTCGGCCCCGTGGGCCCGCGCGCAGTTTCACCGCGAGTTCGCCGACGCCGTGCGCACCAACCCCCTCGCCATCATCGTGCCGAAAACATTCATCCGCGACTTCAAGGGCACCGTCCTCTACGTCGGGGCGAAGGACGGCGCGGTGCTGCACGACATCTGGCTGTGGAACCTCGATGAGCAGTCGCGCGTCCGCCGGCTCGTGCGCGCCGAATCCGGCCGGCTCGATTTCGACGAGAAGACCAACAGCCTGGTGCCCACGCTCACCAACGCCCGGATCGAGGAGCGCGACCCCGAGGATCCGGAAGATTTCAGCAAGTCCCTCAAGGCCGCGTCCGTCGGCCGGCTGGAGGAGTGGCGCATCTCGCTCGACCGCTACTTCGGCAAGAATCTGGTTCGCATCAAGCAGGAGTGGCTGACCTACGACCAACTCCGGGCCGAACAGGCGCGCCATGCGGCGCAGGTTCCCGCACCGGAGAAACGCGCGGAGCACACCCGCGAGCAGATGCGGTTTGCGCTCATCGTGCAGGATAAAATCAACCTCTCCCTGGCGGTATTTTCCTTCGCGCTGCTGGGCGTGCCGCTCGGCATCAAGGTCTCGCGCCGTGAAACCTCCGCCAACCTCGGCCTCGCGCTGGTCCTCGTGCTCGGTTTCTACGTGCTCACCGTCATGGTGAAGTGGCTCGACAAATATCCCGCCTACCGGCCCGACCTGCTCCTCTGGCTGCCCAACGTGCTCTTCATCGGGCTCGGTCTCTGGCTCTTCACGCGGATTGATCGAAAGTAACCCGGAGTGGGCGCGGCGGTTGGTTGGCGCGATCCGGATCGGCATGGCGTGGAATTATTTTGGGACCGACGGGCGGAAATATGGCCGAGGACGCCGCGTCGTGACCTCGCCCTGGACTCGCGGCCGCTCGACTTGGATTCACTCGTCGCGGAGTAAGGCCATTGCCCCGTGATCATTCGATTTCTCCGTCTCGGAGGGCGCGGCTTTGTCCGCGCCGTGCTGGCCATTTCGGCTGCGACAAAGCTCGTGCGACAAGCCGTTTCGCAGCGAGGCCGGCTGCAACCAAAGCGGCACCGCCTCACACTGTGCCGTTGGTGATCCCGCGCGACTGGCCCGTCGTCGGGTCGAAGGAAACCGCACTGATATTCGCCCCGGCAACACGCGAAGTCTGGTAGCCAAGCCGCTTGAAGAAGGCCTCGTCGTCCGGGGTGTGTTGCTTGTCTAGACCGACCTTCAACGTGCCATCGGTGTGCACGCGGGGCGCATTCATCGCGGAATCCAATGACGCACCGAGACCGACGTAATTGAGCAACACCTCGTAAAGGCCGTTCGGGATGCGCGTGCCGCCGGCGCCGCCGACCGCAAAGACCGGAACGCCGCCCCGCGTGACAATCGTCGGACACATATTGTTGATCGGCCGCTTGCGGGGTCCGGGGGAATTGGGAAGGCCCGGCCGCGGATCGAAACGCGACATGCCGTGGCCCAGCACCACGCCCAACTCCGGGACGACGACCTTCGCCCCAAAGGCCCCGCCGTGCGTGAGCGTGATCGCGATCAAGTTGCCGTGACGATCGGCGGCCGAGAGGTTGGTTGTGCCACCCGCCTGACTCGGGTTGACGTTGAGCCGAACCGGTTGCTCAGCCTTCAGCGCGACTGAAACTTTTTCCGCCATGGCGCCGGTATAGGTGCGGGAGATCAGCTCTGCGATCGGCACCGCCACGTGATCCGGGTCGCCGAAGGTGCGCGCCCGATCCACCCAGGCGATGCGCAGCGCCTCGAGCCTGGCATGCCTCCGTTGCGGCGCGGAGAGGCGCGGCCAGTCGAGCGCCTTGAGAATCGCGCAGGCCTCGAGCACCAGCAATCCCGTCGCGGTCAGTGGTGCCGTGTGGAGCGTCATCCCGTTCCATTCAAGAGTGAGCGGCGCGGCCTCCCGGGCGCGATACGCGGCGAGATCAGCTCGCGTGACGAGCCCGCCATTCCGCTGGAACCCCTCGGCGATTTTTTCCGCGAGATCGCCGCGATAAAAAGATTCGGTCGAATTGCGCGCCGCCAGGGTCTTGAGCAAGCCGGCGAGCGCGAGATTGCGCTGCTGCTGCGGGAGCAGGGCCCCGCCGGCCGACCCGCCGTCTACCGGAGGACGGTCCGCCGGAACATCATCAATTCCCTTGACCGCGATCGCGTGCGTGCCGCTCTCGCACATGGCGATGGCCGGCGCCAGCGTGTCGCGGAGCGAGCGGGTGCCATAACGCTGCAGGGCGAGATCCAGTCCCGCGAGCGTACCCGGCACACCGGCCGCCAGCCAGCCAAGCGTGTTCACGCCGCCGATGACCGCGCCCTTGGCGTCGAGTGGAAACATGTCCGCCCGCGCCGCCGCCGGGGCCATGGAATTGAAATCGATCGTCGTGATCTTCTTCCCACCGGCGAGCGCGATCACCGCGTGCCCGCCGTAGCCACCCACCCCGCAATTCCGCGGCGTGCAAATCCCGGCGGCAAACGCGGCGGCAATGGCCGCATCGATGGCGTTGCCGCCGTCCTGCAGGACTCGGAGCCCCACCTTCGCCGCCACGGAATCTCCCACGACGGTGCCGGCCGCAGCCGGTGAACTCGTGGCCGCGGCCCAGGCAAAGCGTGGCGCGAGCGCGCCCGCGAGCGCGGCCCGGCCGGTCAACGCCAGCATCTCGCGGCGGGTGTAGGTGGGTGAGGTCATTTCGATACGAGGACGATTGTCAGGGGGCACCGCATCCGGATCGGAACTGGCCTAACGCGGTCCGAGACCGCAACCGAAAGAATCTGGGGCAAATCCAAATCCGCGACGACTCCGCGAAATGTCAAACATTTGACCCTTTTGGCCCGGTCGAAAACGAAGTGCCCGAAAGCCCGGAAATTTCATGCAAACTGACCGCATACCACGATTTGGGTAGAGCGGACCCTTGGCCGTCACGGCGACACGCCCAGCGTGATCTGCTCCCCAGATGGTCTGCATCCGCTACCGACCCCGCCAGCCCCGCGCCTCGCCCGTCTGGCAAGTGCTCCACGATCACGCCACGAAACTCCCCGGCCTGTCGGCGGACGCCGCCGCCGACATCACCGCCTTCCTCGACTGCGGCGATCTCCACGCCGGCTTCACCCGCTTCCACTGCCCCGACTGCGGCCATGAATTCCTCGGCGCCTTTACCTGCAAGCAGCGCGGCCTCTGCGCCTCGTGCCACCAGCGTCGCACGCTCATCGAGGGTGCCTTCATCGCCGACGAGATCTGCACCCCGGTGCCCCACCGGCACCTCGTGCTCACCCTTCCCCGGCTGATCCGCCACACCTTCAAGTTAGATCGCGCCCTGCTCGACGAACTCTACCACGCCGCCCACTCGGCGATCACCGCCTGGCTCCGCCAACGCACCGGCCAGGCCGAAGGCCAACCCGGCCTCGTTGTCGCCGTCCAGACGTTCGGCGACTTCCTTTTTTGGCACCCCCACGTGCACGTGCTGGCCGCCGCCGGCGTGTTTGCCCCCAACGGCGATTTCCACCTCGCCCCGCCCGGCGGCTGGCACCCACTCGCCGAACTCTGGCGCCACACCGTCCTGCGCCGCCTGCGCGACGCCGGCGCCCTGGCCGACTGGCAGATCGCCAAACTCCAGAACTGGCGCCACAGCGGCTTTTCGGTCGATGCCGGCGAAGCCCCTCTCGCCGCCGACGATGCCGCCGGCCGCCGCCGCCTCGCGGAGTATCTCCTCCGCGCCCCGTTCTCCCTCGAGAAAATCACGTACAACCCCGAAGCCGGCAGCGTGCTCTACCGCTCCGAGCGCCACTGGCGCACCAAGCGCAACTTCGAGGTTTTTTCGGCGTCCCAGTTCATCGCCGCGCTGCTCGACCAGATCCCTCCGAAGGGGGTGCCGCAGGTCCGCTACTATGGCTGGTACAGCAACAAGTCCCGCGGGCTGCGCCAACGGACTGCCGGCGCGGCGGCGGGCAAGATTCACGCTCCACCGGCCCGCCCTCGGCGCCGCCGCACGGCCTGGCGGGAGTTGATCCAGCAAGTCTGGGGCGTCGACCCGCTCAAATGCCCGCTCTGCTCGGGCCTCCTACGGCCGATCGCTGTCGTCGAGACAAAAGCCGAAATCCTCGCCGTCCTCCTGCCCCTGGGCCTTGCCCGGCCCCATGAGCAGCCCTTCGCCCACGGACCACCCCGGCCGGAGGTCAACGTCCTGATCGACGCCGCGACGGGCGATTGTCACGCCCTCGACCCGCCG
>SXSC01000016.1 GCA_005792355.1 Opitutaceae bacterium | reverse complement strand
GGCAATTGAATTTGCGGCATTCGTCTCCCTTGCCACGGCTGGTTCCCGCCTTCAATCCCGGACCGGCCCAACTCAGGTTCAGGTCTCTTTTTCGTTCCTCTCTCCACCTCTTCGCTTCAGGTGCAGGTCAGGATGTCTGAAACTGGATCTTCAGATGTACCTCGGTGCTCCCTTGCCGCACGACGCCATCGTGATCCGGGGCCGCCCGGATCTGAATCTGGTGCTCAACGGTGGCGTGGCTGGCGACGACGCCACGGTCGCCGCCCTCATCAACATCGTGCCGCGGTTGCTCGCCGGCGCCCCGGGCGTGCGCCTGATGACTGAACTCGCGGTGCCCGCCTGGCAAAATCCCGGGCGGGGATGACTCCGCGTCGCGATTTTCGCGCGGCGGCCCGCACAAGAATCGCAGCCGCGACTGGACGAATCGGCCGCCTCGTTTCATCGTCGCACCCGCCGGGAAACCAGCCGAAATCGCAGTTGACAAGCGAAGATCGTTCGTGAGCTTTTCACCTCTTGGTTTTCGGCTTCCTAGCTCAATGGTAGAGCAGTTGACTCTTAATCAATTGGTTCGGGGTTCGAGTCCCCGGGGAGCCACCAACCATTTCTTGTTTTTTCCCAGTTCAAGTTTCGACAGGCGATGGTGAGTCGCCGGCGTAGCTCAATGGTAGAGCACCTGTTTTGTAAACAGGCGGTTGCGGGTTCGAATCCCATCGCCGGCTCCATGCCATTAATAGTCTTCGCCGCGGTGCACAAGTGCGCCGCGTCGCGTGACTCTCCCGCCGCCAGTTTCTTGCCCGATGGTGTAATGGCAGCACAAACGACTCTGACTCGTTTTGTCTAGGTTCGACTCCTAGTCGGGCAGCCACTGGAGAATTTCGCTTCGCCGCCCAATCCCGGTCGCCACCGTAGCGCTCAACGCGCGGTCAAGGCCGGATGAATTTTCCGCCGGGGATTTTCCCGCGCCAACAAAAAAACTTGCCGTGAAAATTGAACGCGGCGTCATCACGCGGAGTCTGTGGCTTTCGTCCAGACGCCAAACCGAAATTTTCCCGCACTCCGGTGACAAAGTAAGTTGACACCCAACTTTTGATGACACCTATTTCGCATTTCCGTAGTTTGAATTCCAAGAAATTAGCTCTCAGCACTCATGCTGAAATCAAGAATCCCCTGGCACCACGTCGCCGCCAACGCCGGCCGGCGTACGGTCAGAAGCACCTTTTTGTGGGCTGACGTCTGAGACCGCCGTCCCCCTTTGCAAAACTCCCCGCAGCACCTTATCATTTCCCGTCCCGTAATTCTCACCTAGAAAAGCCAGCGACCAAACTTCCTCTTATGATCATCCAAAGCCTCCCCCTCGGGTTTCTCCTCGGTGACGCCACCATGATGGACCTTTTCATCATGGGCAAAGAAATCATGTGGCCCATGATTCTGGTGTCGTTCGTCATGATAACCGTCGTCATGGAACGTATCATGTTCATCATTCGCGAAAACGCGTCCCGCGCGCCGGAAGTTGTCGAGAAGATGCTCGAAGCGGTGGAACGGCGCGACATCGAGGGGGCCCTCGTGATCGGCCGGCCCAGCAAGGATTTCATCGCCAAGATTCTCGTCTACAGCCTGAGCAACCGCGAATATTCGCTCTCCAACGCCTTCATTCGCGCCTCCGGCCAGGAACTCGCGCGGTTCCAGCAGGGCGTCGCCACCCTTGACACTTGCATCACCGCCGCCCCGCTCCTTGGACTGCTCGGAACGGTCACGGGCATGATGCGCACGTTCGGCGCTCTCGGTGGTGGTGACATCGGTGCGGCCGCCGGTACCATCACGGGTGGTGTCGCGGAAGCCCTGATTGCGACTGCTTGCGGTCTCGCCGTCGCCGTGCTCGGACTGCTGCCCTACAATTATCTGAATGCCCGCGCCGAGCAGGCAAAGCAGGAAGTCGCCGATGCCTCACACGCTCTTGAGATCCTCCTCAAGAAGGGCGAGACCAACGCGCCGTTCGCCCGCTGATTCTTTCCCTAAGAAATCCTCCCCAGCTTCATAACCCTTCCAGCATCTCTCACCATGGCCGGATCCTCAGGAGGCAGTAGTGGAGGCAAGAAGAAGGCGCGCATCGAAATCATCCCCCTGATCGATGTTATCTTCTTTCTGCTGGCAACGTTCGTGCTTTTCACCCTTTCGCTGAACAAGTCGAACGGCGTGACTGGCATCAACCTCCCTGCCTCGGAGACGGGTGAAAGTCGGGATCCGGCCGGAACGGTCACGATCTCCGTCACCGATGCTGGCACGATCGCGTGGAACAAGGATTTCATCAGTCTCTCGGAGTTCATCGACCGCCTGAAGACCTTCAAGGTCGCCGAACCCGACGGGCGCATTCTCATCAATGGCGACGAGGGCGCGCAGTTCAACGCCGCCCTTTATGTTTTTGACGAGGCCCGCAAGACTGGATTCCAGAAAATATTCATCGAAACAAAGGTCCGCCAGGTCGGCCGCTGAGCTTCTGGCGCATCCCCCATCACACCACCATGGCCGCAGGCTCCACATCCAAGGCTGACGAAGGAAAGAAGAAGGCGCGCATCGAGATCATCCCGCTCATCGATGTCATCTTCTTCCTGCTCGCCACTTTCGTGCTGTTCACGCTTTCGCTCAGTCGAATCGTCTCTGTGCCGGTGACCCTGCCCGTCGCGCAGCCTCCCCAGCAGCAGTCCAATCCCAACGACACGACCATTTATCTGCAGGTCTCCGACGAGGGCACGTACTACTGGAAGCAAGGTCAGGGCAATGCGGAGTTGATTTCCACGAACGAAATCGCCCCCCGGCTGCATGACTATCGCCGCAGTGAAAACAACCCGCGCGTGCTCGTGCGGGGCGACAACAAGGCCCGCTTTGGCGCCGCGGTCTTCGCGCTCGATGAAGTGCGCAAGGCCGGGATTGAGCAAGTCTCGGTCGAAACGGTCTCCAGCGCCACCGGCAAGTAATCCCACACCGCAATGACTCGCGACATCATCATCGGCGTCCTCCTTTCCGCGGCACTTCACCTCGGCATTCTCTTTGGCGAACGACTCATTCCGGAAAAGAAAGTCGTCAAGAAAGTGGTGGAAGAGATCCCGAAGATCCAAGTGATAGAAATGCCCAAGATAGAGGAAGAACCAGAGATCATTGAGGTGAACGAAGACGTCAAACCGCTCGATTTGGCGCCCCCGATGCAGCAGGACGTACCGCAATTGGTTCAGCCCGACTCGTTCGTGCAGAAGATCCAGCCGCCCCCGCCCGAAGGCGTCACCATCTCCTCGGCGATGAACATCGTGCCGGAGATTCGCGATCCGAACATGTTTCGTGGCATGAAGGTCTTCGACATTTCCATGCTTGATGTGACGCCGGTGCCAAAGTTCCAGGCCCGGCCGCAATACCCGTTCGAGATGCGCCGCGCCGGCATTGCGGGGGAAGTTGTGGTCGACTTCATCGTCGACACCGCGGGCGACGTCCAAAACGCGTATGCGTTGCGCTCCTCTCAGCGTGAATTCGAGGCCGCGGCGGTCCAGGCGGTCACCAAGTGGAAGTTCAAACCAGGCCGCAAGGGCGGCCGCGACGTGCCGACGCATATGCAGGTGCCGATCGTCTTTACCCTTAACGAGGAATAATCCATCGTGCTTGCACTCTTTTTATTGCGTCTGGCTCATCCAGTCCGCGTTGCCCGGGCCACGGTCGGACTCTCAATTCTCGCGGGCATCAGCCTTGGGTTTGCTCAGGAGGGAAAGAAAGCCCCGCATAGCGTAGGGGAGAAGACGAGCGAGGCCTTCCAAAAACTGCGGCCACTGCAGGAGGCTCAGAATTTCCCTGGCATGCTTGCGCTGCTGGAAGGTGTGCAGTTTGTCCCTGGCAGTTACGACGAAGCGCTGATCTTGGACATGAAGGCCAAGATCTTTGCGATGACCAACCAGCTCACGAAGGCGATCGCCCCGTGGGAGCGCGCGGTGCAACTTTCCGACCAGCACGGCTATTTCCCGGAGAAGCAGACGCTCGAGACGGTTTCGCTGCTGGCTCAGCTTTACGGGCAGGAGGGTTCGACGAGCAAAGTCCCCGCGCAGCAGCAGCAGCACTTCGCCAAGGCGATCGTGTATTTCAAGCGCTTTCTCGAAAAGACGAAAAAGCCGACGCCGGAGACGATGATGGCATATGCCTCGATCCTCTACTACAAGGGGGCAGCGGATCCCAACAAGCTCGATATGGCAGTCATGGCCGAGGCCCGGGCCATCGTTGAACAGGGATTGGTCGGCGCGATCAAACCGAGGGAAGGTTTCTATCAGCTGCTTCTCACCCTGCAACAGCAGACGAACGATATGAGTGGTTCGGCGGAGATTTTGGAGCTGTTGCTCAAACAGTCGCCCGCCAAGAAGGATTTTTGGCAACTGCTGATGGCGTCCTACCTCCAACTCTCGGACAAGGCGTCCAAGACGGATCCAACCCTTTCGCGCGAGTACCTGGTGCGGGCGATTGTCACCTGTGAGCGCGCCCAGTCCCTGGGACACATGAAGACGCCGAAGGACAGCATGAATCTGGTGTCACTCTATTTGATGGCCGGTCAATTCAGCCGGGGAACCGAGCTGCTCTATACGGGCATGAAGTCCGGAGGGATCGAGTCGGAGCCGAACAACTGGCGCGTGCTCGGTCGCTACTATCTGGAAGCAAACATGAACACGCGGGCCATTGAGGTGCTGAAGGAGGCCGCAAAGCTTTTCCCGAAAAACGGTGAGATCGAGGTGCAGGTTGCCCAAATCTACATCCAGATGGAGAATAACCGCGAGGCGCTGAAACACGCTAAGGAAGCGATCAAGAAGGGCAATTTCGAAGCAACCAAGCCATTCTCGGTTCATTACTTGGTGGCGTATACCGCGTACGACCTCGGCGAAATCGACGAAGCCCAGGCCGCCATCACCGTTGCCGCGAAGTTCCCGGAAGCGGAAAAGGATCCCCAGTTTCCCAAACTCAAGAATGTCGTCGCCGAGGCGATTTCGGAACGTGAGGCAAAGAAGAGCGAGAAACCCAAGGGTGATGCCGCCCCCAAGAAACGCTAGGCACCAAACGATTTTCCCATGAAGAAAAGTTACGTCTATTTAGTCGCACCGGTCGTCGCCCTGCTCGTCTTCTTCTTTGGCTTCTATTGGAACGCCCACAAGGCGTACGAGGGACGCGAACTGGCCAAGGTCAAAGAGGCCCGCGATATAAAACAGGCCAAGGTACAGAAGGAGGCCAATGACCGCGCCAAGGCCGTGCAATCGGCGACCGAACTGCAGGAAAAGCGCCGCGCCGAGAAAAAGGCGCGCGACGAAAAGGACGCGCGCGACAAGGAAGAACGTGAAAAGGCCCGGCAGGCACGCGACAAAGCCGGCCGTGACCTTGAAAAACTCGAGGCCCAGGCCCGGCGCTTCCAGAAGGATATTGACGCGGAAAAGAAGGAGCTCACCGAGGTCCAAGCCGAGCGGAAGCGCGTCACCGACGAAGAGAAATTTCTCCAAGAATATGTAAAGAAAGCGGAGAACAATGCTCGAAACCTCACTGGTGTCCTCGAACGGATCGCCGCCGCCGACAAAGCAGCGGAAGATGCCGCCCGAGCCGCTGCCGCCGCCGCTGCCGCTGCCGCTGCGGCCAAGAAATAAGCCGCACCCTTACCTACCCGATGAAAAAGTGGATGTATCTCATTTTCCCCGGCGTCATGCTGGGCATGTTCCTCGTCGTCTATTTTTCGCACGTCGAAGAAACGCACGCGAAGGAAAAAGCCATTGCGATCAAGATCGCCCAAGACAAGGCGGATGCCGAGGCGAAGAAAAAGTCCGCCGAATCCAAGGCGCGGGAAGACGCCAAGAAGCGTCAGGACGAACGCGACGCCGCCGACGCCAAGGCCGCGCAGGAAAAAATCGCCAAACAGGCTGCCGACGACAAGAAGGTCCAAGATGCCACGGCCGAATACACCGCCAAGGGCAATACGGCCACCAAGCAGGTCAGCGAGCAGGAAGCCGAGCTCGATCGCCTGCGGAAGGAAAAAGACAAGACCAGTCGCGAAGCCTTTGACCTCGCCAAGAAAGTGGAGCTTGCCCGGATCGCCCGCCGCAATGCGGAACTCGAAATCCAGCGGATGACTGAGATGATCGTCCGGCGGGCGTCCGACAGCTCGCTGACCCGTCCTCCGGTGATTCCACCGCCTCCTCCGGCCAAGAAGTAAGCTGCGTGGGCCACGCATTCGAAACCCGGAACAAACTTCCGGGTTTTTTTGTGGCCGGCCGAGACCGCCGCTTGCTGGGATTCTGCTCGCCAACCCGATCGGGTTTTCGCTCGATGACCAGCACCCCATGAACGTTTATTTCAACGCTGGCGACTGGATCGTAATCATCGCCTATCTTGGCGGTATCATCGGCCTCGGTGTTTGGTTCGGCAAGGATCAGCGCAACACCCGCGACTACTTCCTCGGCAGCCGCAACATCCCGTGGTGGGGCATCGGCGTCTCGATCGTCGCCGCCGAAACGAGCGCGCTCACGATCATCGGCGTACCCGCGATCGCCTATGGCGGCAACATCATGTTCATCCAGATGATCGTGGGCTACGTCATCGCCCGTATCATTCTCGCGGTGGTCATGGTGCCACACTACCTCAAGGGCGAGATTTACTCGCCGTACCAGCTGCTCGAAACGCACCTGGGGCCCGCACCGCGGAAACTGGCCGCCGCCTTCTTTTTGTTTCTCGAGACCATGGCCGCCGGCGTGCGCGTGTTCGTGGCGTGCATTCCCATTCGCCTGATGCTCGGCGAGCAGATGTGCAGCCTCGGCGGGCTCGTCGACCCGATTCTCGGAGCCATCTTGATCTTCGTCGGGCTCTCGCTGCTTTATACCTACATCGGCGGCGTCAAGGCCGTCATCTGGACCGATGCCGTGCAATTCGGACTGTTCCTTGCCGGCGGCATTTTCGCCCTCTTTTATATCCCGACCCTGATCGACGGCGGCTGGGCCGCGGCGATGAAACAGGCCGGCGAAGCGGGCAAACTCGCGTGGCTCAACACGCACTTCACGTTCGCCGCGCCCTTCAATATCTGGATGGGCGTCATCGGCGGCACGGTCATGGTGCTATCCACGCACGGCGCGGAGCAGCTCATCGTTCAGCGCGTGCTCGCGTGCGGCACCGTCGCCGACGGCCGCAAGGCGCTCTGCCTGAGCGCCGTGCTGATCTTTCCGCTGTTCCTGATTTTCCTGCTGGTGGGTGTGCTGCTCTGGGTCTTCTACCAAGGCACGGGCCACCCGTTTCAGATTCCGCTCCCCGAGGGCCGGCCCGGCATCAAGTCGATCGATTTTATTTTTCCGATTTTCATGATGACCGAGGTGCCGCACATCCTGAAGGGCTGCCTCATTGTGGCGATCCTCTCGGCGGCGATGTCTTCGATCAGCTCGGCAATCACCTCGCTGGCCTCGGTCTCGACGATGGATTTCGTGAAGCAGATGGTGAAGGGCCGGGACGAGGACTTCTATCTGCGCTGGAGCAAGTACTCGACGGTCATCTGGGCCGCGATGCTGGTGCTGACGGCGTGGCTCACCCGCGAAGTGACGTTCGTGCTCAACGCCGCGTTTTCCCTCCGCGGCCTCACGGCGGGCGCCCTGCTGGGCGGCCTGATCCTCGCGTTGTTCTGGCGGCGGGTCGGTCCGCGCGCAGCGATGGTGGGCATGACGATGTCGGTCGTGGTCATGAATCTCATCTACTGGCCGCCGAACATTCCCATCCTGAAAGATTCGTATCTGCGCACCTTCGGCGCCGAGGTCTTCTGGCCTTGGTTCACCCTCATCGGCACGCTCGTGACGCTCGGCGTGGCGGGAGCGGTGAAAGCGTTCTGGCCGGAAAAGGGAACGGCTGAAGAGATAGACTGATAATCTCCCCGGCCCGCGTCAGGCTCGGACACTTTCTCACGTCGATCGAAAAGCTCGCGCGGCTGAGCCGGCACCTCGGCGGGCCGGAAATCTGGGTGAAACGCGACGACCGGTCGGGGCTCGCCACCGGCGGCAAAAAGGCCCGCAAGCTGGAATTTCTTTTCGCCGACGCACTCGCGCAGCAATGCGACCATGCCGTCAAGTTTGGCGGACCGCACCGGCGCCTGCACCGAAGGCCTGCTACTCCAGCAGCCACGCGACCGCGGCGGTTTCCCGCTGCGCCGTCGCTCCCGTGAAAACCGCGAGCTGTTTCGTTTTCCCTGCGGCCCGATACAGCCCGGTGACCAGCGCGGGTTCGGTCCCTTCGCCCGCCAGCCAGAGCGCCTGTGGCGCGCCGAGGGCCAGCAGGCCGGGCACATCCAAGTACTTCGCGCCGCCTGGCAGAAACTGCGGATCGCGATAATCCAGCAACCGGCCAAAACGGAAACCGCCCGTGTCCACCGCGGCACGGTCAATCGCGGCCCCGGCCACGGCGCGCGCCGCCGCGACAATCGGACCGGTGCCACCGAAACCGGCGACTGCCACCGACGAGGTCGCCGCCGCCGCCGCGCCCGCCCCACGGAGAAATTTTACCAGCGTGAGGATGTCGTGAGCGCGCTGCGCGAAGAGCGCGTGGTTGTAGCCGAAGGTGTAGCCGGCAAACTCGCGCGGCTCTTTCACGACGCGAGTTTGTTTCACGGGCTGACCGTCCTTGAGAAACTCCCCTTGAAATAACAGATCGGCGCCGAGCACCGCCACGCCACTTTGCACCAGCCGCAGCACGGCGGGCTTCACCGCGCCGTCCGCCTCGAACAGTGCGGATTTCCCGGCATCGTCGAGCCACACGACGGTGCGGCCGTTGCCCTGCTTGGGGGCGAGCCACACCACGGGCAATTCCTCACCGTGCGTCGTGTTGCGCACCAGACCGGTCAGCTCCAGGTAATTTCCGCGGTCCCGCTTCCCCTTAGACTGCCACCCAACCTCCCCCGCGTTCGCATAGGTTCGACCGATGAGCACATCCACGGCGCCGCCCATCTCCGTTCGTAGCCGGTCGGGTGAGACCGCGCTGGCGTGCAGCTGTTTCCCGGCGTCATCGGCAAACCACTTTAACAGCTTGCGCTCGAAGGCGGGATCATTCGCGGTGGGCGCCGGATGCTGCGCGTCCCAGACGGTGAGTTCCTTTCGCGTGAGTCGTTCGTAATCACGCTCGATCACCGGTTCCTTGGAGCCAAGTTTGCAGTGCTGATTCAGCCAGGTGTAGAACGCCGAGCGCGACACGGCGTTGTAGTTGTGCGGAAAATGCTCGCCGCGATGGAGCATGACATCGTTCGGCACCCCCAGCAGCGCATAGAGCTTCTTCAAATCGGGAAATCCCTTTGTCGCCATTTCCTTCGTCCAGTCGTTGGCGGTCGTCATGCCCTGCGGCTTCGGCGCAAACAGGCCGGCAAACTCGACGTTGCCCGTGTTGACGCGGAGCAGCGATGAGTTCTCGCACGTGCAGCCACCCTGCATCGCGGTGCTGACCATCACAGCCGGAAACGAGAGTTTCAGGCGGGGGTCGACGGCCGCGAGCAACATGGTCTGCGTGCCGCCGCCGCTGGCGCCGGTCATGACCGTGCGCTCCGGATCCACGTCGGGCAGACTCAGCAGAAAATCAAGCGACCGGATCGCATTCCAAGTCTGGAGGCCCATGATGCTTTGCAACCGCGCTTCCGCCTGCGGGCTGTAGAGTCCCCAGCCCTCGACCGTGTTCATCTCCGGCCGCTGCTTGGCGAACCGGTGCACGAGCTCAAACGAAAGTTGGAGCGCGTCGGCATTGCCGAGCATGTCCCATTGCCAGACGACGCAGCCCATGCGGGCGAGTTGCACGCACATCGACTGGAAGCGACTGCGCCCGCCCTGCTCGAAGCGTTCCTGACCGGTGGCGAGTTCCACCTGAAATTTTGCGTCGGTCTCCTCAAAAAACCGCGCATCCGTCCAGTGCCCGTGGGCGAAAAGCACGCCCGGAACCCTGCCCTTCGGGTTCTTCGGACGGTAGAGATTCCCCGTGACAAAGAAACCGGGCGCGCTCTCAAAATAGACTTTTTCCACCGTGTAGTCGGGGCGCTCGATCTTGCCGTGAATGACCACGTTCAGCGGCGTCTTCGCGGGCATCGGCCAGAGACCCTGCGCGACGAGAATCTGGCGGCGCACGTAGGACGAGCGTTCGTCCCATATCACCTTTGAGGTCGGTGGTGCGAAGGGAAAGTATCCGTTGAGGTCCTTGGGCGCCTGGAGCCGCAGGTCGCCGGGCAGCGTGCCGGTCTCCAGGACCCGCGGTCCGCTGGCCGCGACCGGAGGGAGCGAGGCGAACAACAGAGCAACGAGGGAGCCAACGGAGGATCGAAGGTGCATGGCGATATTCGCACTCGTTGCGGGTGACGGCAGCAAGCCAAGATTCGGTGGAAGAGCCACGCCCGGCGGAGCACGCGGTTGACGGGGGCGTCGCGTACCCGGAGGAACGGCGGTTGCCGAACCGCCGACCGACGACCGTTTGCCACGGGCGCTTGGGCCAGCGCCCCTCCTTCGATCCGAACGTCGAATCGCATCGTCAACCCGCGGGGGCGCCAACCTCGTCTCCCGCGTCGCGTCTTGCCTCCGTCGGCGACATTCGGAACCGTTCTGCCATGCGCCGTCCCCCGCTCCGCATTCTCCTGCTTTCGAGTGTCATCGCATTCGCCGCAGCCGCCGGCGCGATCGCGCAACCGTTCGATTTGGTCCTCGCCAACGGTCGCGTGATGGATCCCGAGTCGGGCTTGGATGCCGTGCGCCACGTGGGGGTCAGCGGTGGTCGCATCGTCGAATTATCCACCGCACCGCTCGTCGGCCGCGAGAACATCGACGCCCGCGGGCTGGTCGTGGCGCCCGGCTTTATCGATCTGCACCAACACTCGCTGGACGCGGCCAGCCTGCGGTTGAAGGCGCTGGATGGCGTCACCAGTGCGTTGGAACTCGAAGTTGGCGCGGCCGACGTCGATCGCTGGTATGCCGCGCGCGAGGGGCGCACGCCGATCCATGTGGGCGTGAGCGTCGGGCACATCCAGGTGCGCATGGCGGTGATGGGCGATGCGCCGGCCTTTCTGCCCGGCGCAAAATCCGGCGCGGCGGTGCGCGCGGCGGCGCCGGACCAAATCGCGGAAATCAGGCGCGGGCTCGAACGCGGGTTGCAACGCGGTGCCTTGGGCGTGGGTTTTGGTGTGGCGTACACCCCGGTGGCAGGCAGCGCGGAGATCCTGGACATGTTCCGCGTCGCCGCGCAGTCCGGGGCGCCTTGTTTCGTGCACCTGCGTTACAGTGGCACCGCGGAGCCCGGCAGCGCTTTGCAAGGGCTCACCGAGGTGGTCGCGCTGGCACTGGTGTCGGGCGCGCCCCTGCACGTGCTGCACATCCAAAGCTCCGGCGCGCGGAGCACACCCCAGTTGCTCGAAATGATCGTCGCCGCCCGCAGTCGCGGGTTGGATATCACGACGGAGTGCTATCCCTACACGGCGGGCATGAGCGAAATCCGGGCCGCCACGTTCGAACCGGAGGCGCTGGCCCGGCGGGGGATCGCGTTTGCCGACCTCCAGTGGGGCGCCACCGGCGAGCGGCTGACGGCGGAGACCTTCGCAAAATATCGCCAACAGGGCGGACTGGTCATCATCCATAGCAACACCGAGGAAATCGTGCGCGCCGCCGTGGCGCATCCGCTGGCGATGATCGCCAGCGACGGCCTCACGGGCCACCCGCGCAATGCCGGCACCTACGCCCGCATCCTCGGCCGCTACGTGCGCGAAGCTAAGGCCATCACCTTGATGGAGGCCCTGCGCAAATGCACGCTGCTGCCCGCGCAGCGGTTGGAAAAATTCACGCCGATGCTGAAATCCAAGGGCCGCCTGCGACCGGGGGCGGACGCGGATCTCGTGGTGTTCGACCCGGAACGCGTCGCCGATCAGGCTACCTTCGAGCAGGCTGCGCTGCCCTCCACCGGCATCGCGCACGTGCTGGTGGGCGGTGTCGCCGTCGTGCGGGACGGAAAATTTCAGGAAGGCGTGTGGCCCGGCAAACCGGTGCGCGGGCCGGTGCCATGAGCGGAGGGTAAGTAATGATTAGCGGCATACCCGGTCCATTTCATCCCTGCTTCGGACAGATCTAAAACGCGGAGGACGCGAAAATCGCGAAGAGTGAATTAGCCTCCGCGTTCTCCGCGCACTCCGCGTTTTACGGTGTTCGGGATTAGTTCGTGGCCGGAAAGCCACTTGTTCTTCGCCGCGGTCCGTGTGATCGGCCACCGCCATCTTCCATCCGATTCTCGCCCACACTTGCGTCAATACAGCAAAAACGGCTCGCGCTGCTTCGCAAATTCCGCGAGCCCGGCCGCGAAACCACCGACGATTTTCTCGCACGACTCACCGCGCTCCATCGCTTCGCGCACGCTGGAGCTGCCCATGACCTTGTCGAAGTAATCGGCGTGAAGCTCAAACTTCGTGCCCTGGAGCCGTCGCACGGTTTGGAGGATGCCGAGCGTCGTGGCGACGGAGCGGTAGGCCTCGCGATCGGTCACGTGCAGCTGGCAGCCGCCGCAACGCTCGCCGGCGAATTTCGAAAACGTCGGCGCGAACCAGGCCTCGCGAAACGCCACGCCGGCCAGTCCAAGGGCGTTGAGCTCCCGCGTGAGCACAAAACCGTCGATCCACGGAGCGCCGAAAAACTCGAAGGGCCGGGTCGTGCCGCGCCCCTCGGAAAGGTTCGTGCCTTCGAGCATCACCTGCCCCGGATAGACCGTCGCGGTGTCGGGCGTTGGCATGTTGGGTGACGGCGGCACCCACGGCAGGCCGGTCGCGTCGAACCAATCGCTGCGCCGCCAGCCCGCCATCGGCACCACGGTGAGATCGGCCGGACGCGGGAGAAATTTCGCGTTGAACAGACGCGCGAGTTCGCCGGCCGTCATGCCATGCCGCAACGGCACCGGATAGAGCCCGATGAACGAGCTGTGCTGCGGGTATTCGAGGATGGGCCCCTCCATCACGACGCCGTTAATCGGATTCGGCCGGTCGAGCACCACGAAGGGGATGCCACTCTCCGCCGCCGCCTGCATCGCATAGGCCATCGTCGCGACATACGTGTACACCCGGGTGCCGACGTCCTGCAGGTCGAACACCATCACGTCAATCGCGTCGATCATCCCGCGCTCGACCGTCTTGCCAGTGTGCTGCGTATCGAAAGATCGCATGTAGGCATCGATGTTCGTCAGCATGTCGGCTGGTGGCTGCTGCGACTGGCCGTAGAGACTGAACACCGGCAGGCCAAACTGCTCGTCGAGGTAGAACGGCACGTACTCCCCGGCCTGCGCGTTGCCGCGCACCCCGTGCTCGGGGCCGTAGAGCGCGACGAGCTTCACCTCCGGGTGCGCGCGAAACCGCTCGATGCCGCTGCGCAGCGCGCGATCCACGCCCGTCGGATTCGTGATCAACCCGACACGCCGCCCGCGCAGCAAAGCGAGGTGCGACTCAAACAGGACGTCGATGCCGGGTTTCATCTGGGCCATGGGAGTCAGGGATGCCCGATCAGTGGAAAGGTGTCACGAGGGGAATCGTTTGGCTCCCGTGCTGCCGGTAGACGCGAAAGTCGCGATCCAAGTTCCACCCCACCGCCCAGCGATGATGTGCATCGGCGCCCACCAGCAAGGCGACCAGAAGTCCGGCATCGACAAACCACGCGGGGCTCAACGTCCGTAGTCGTCCAGATGTGCCGTATTGCTCGAAAGATCGGCCAGGCCGCCGCGATTTTTGCCGACCAGATGTTCGATCACATCCCAGCCGCTGCGCTGCGGCGCCGGCTCAGGGGTGATCCCATATGCCCGCAGCGCCCGCCGCACGAGGTCGCCCTGCGAGAGTTTCTCCTGGCGGGCCCTGCGCCCTAACGCCTCGCGCTCCGCCTTGGAAATCCGGATGGCAAGGGTCTCGGTCTGCATGCGTCCATGGCAAGGCAAGCCAACTTGAAATACAAGACCCGGTTCCAGCCGGACGAATATCTACTTTGTCGACGGATTGATGGGGGGCGCTCGAATGGCGCTTAATTAATACCGAGAGCTTTTTGCCGACGACCTTGCGGGACCACCTTCGGCGGAGGGCGCTGGGCAGGAGGGCAAGGGAATGGGTGGCAGGGGAATGAAATTCCATCGCATTTCATTCCCCTGCCACCCATTCCTCTGCCAAAAGTCCTCGACGACTGCGAAATCCGCCATGGTAGCAGCTCTCGCCACCAGGAAAATTTAATCGCCATTCGGGGCGCGCCCCGGCGTACGGCGGAGTCATCGCGCTCCGCCGTACGGTAGATCCCGAACGGCGGGTGAGGGCACGCGCGCTCCATCGACCAGAGCACCGTCAACCGCAGGATACGCCCATTCCAGACTTTCAAAACGTGGCTGGCCGGCGCAACCCCGGTCCGCCCGCCCTCTCTACCTCGCCGTCACCGGCTTCGGCTTCGTAATCATGTCGAAATTGTCCGAACGGAACGGCGTCACCGGCAGGCCGTCGGCGGAGAAGAGATTGCACACCGGGTTGTCGGCCCACGCGTAACGGACGGCGATCGGCGCCGCGACCTGGACGCTCGACACTTCCACCTGGTTGGGCGCGATCACCTTGCCGGTGGCCCAGTGCCAGACCTCGTCGGCACCACACACGGCGAATCCCTTCGCTTCCGCCACGTCGAACGCCCGCAGCGTGCTGCCGAAACAGTCGATCGTGACCGTCGCCTTGTTGCCCGCGATTTCCACGCCTTGGAATTCCGGGCTGCGATAAGAAATCTTGTAGCCGTAGTCCCTGGCCAGCGCCCAGCGCACGAGGCGCGTCGCCACGTCCTGCTTGTTGCGCGGGTGGATGTCGCGGCCTTCGCCGATGTCGATGATCACCGCCTGGCCGGTGTTCGGCAGCCGGAGCGTCTTGGTCTGCGTCTCACGCAACTCCGCCCAGTCGCTCTCTCCCGGCTCGGATTTCTCGGCCTTGAAGTCGGCTAGTTGCACCCAGTAGAAGGGAAAACTCCCCTGGCCCCACTCCTGGCGCCATTGCTCAATCATGAAGGGAAACAACTCGGCGTGTTCATGCGCGCGGCTGGCATTGGACTCGCCCTGGTACCAGATCACCCCCTTCATGCCGTAACCAAGGGTTGGATGCACCACGCCGGCAAAAATGTTGCCGGGGCGGGCATTGCCGGTCAGCCACTGCGGCGGGGCGTTTTTCTTCTCGGCCTTCGCTTTCGCCACGGCTGCGTCGTAGTCCGCCCTGCCCTTCGCCGACTGCTGGTCGGCCTCGCGCTTGCGCGTCGCTGCCATCAGCGCGGCAAAACGGGGTTCGTTCTCAATCGTCGTCCGGCGCACCCAGGCCTCCGCGGCTGAGCCGCCCCACGCGTTGTCGATCAAACCAACGGGCACGTTCAAAATTTCGTGCAGGTACCGCCCATACAGGAACCCCACCGCGCTGAAACTCTTCACCGTCTCGGGCGTGGCCGATTCCCACTGGCCCTTGAAATCGGTCTTCAACTCCTGCGTGCCGACCTGCGGGACCGAGATGAGCCTGAGGTTGGGGAATTTCGACGCCAGCGCCTCAAGCTCGCCGTTGTACGACTGCGACAACGACCATTGCATGTTCGACTGCCCGGAGCACATCCACACTTCACCGACGAGCACGTCCGCGAGTTCCCGTTTCGAGGTGCCGGCGATGGTGAGTTTTTGCGGCGTCGCGTTGGCGCCGACCGCGCCCAGTTTCACCGTCCACCTGCCGTCGGCGCCGGCCGTGGCCGTGTGCGTCTGGCCCGCAAAGGTCACCGTCACCTTGGTGCCGGGTGTGTCCCAGCCCCAGATGGGATTGGCCTGCTTTTGCTGCAGGACCATGTGATCGCCGATGACGGCGGGTAGTTTGAGTTCGGCGCGAAGCGCCGGCAGCAGCGCCAAGCCGAATGCGATGAGGGTGGAGTATTTTTTCATGAGGAGAGGATGGGAGGGGAAAACGGGCCGGCCACGCGGCCCGCGACTCCCGGTATTTCGCTTGAGCAGGGCCCCCGGGTCCAGCTTTCTCTCAGGTTGCGACCGCCTATTGGCGCAATGACCCGCCTCGGACGCGACCACGGCTTCACCGCCGTTTCCGTTCTTTTGCTTCCTGATCCCCCGAGTTCGCCCCCCTTGCTGTGACTCAGTCAAACCTGCCGCCTGTATGAAAACACCTCGTTGCCTCGCCCTGATCGCCCCCGTCTGCCTTGCTCTACTGACCTCCTGCGGCATCGCGACCAGGCTGTTCGCGCAAACCCCGGCCACCGGGAGCATCGAAGGCCGGATCTTCGACGCCGGCCGGGGCGAGTATTACCAGTCGGTCGGTCGCCCCGATTTCGGCCAGTACTCCGATGGCCTCACCCTGCCCGACACCGCTGTAGTTCCGAGCAACTCCACCGTGATCTCGGTGAACAACCCGACCATCAAGGCATGGAGCGCGGAGTCCACAAGGTGCGCGTCGAATATTACTACGAAGGCGTCGGCACGATTAACCTCGGAGGCTATCGGCGCGAGTTCACGAATTTCTTCGCCAGCACCCGCTTCACCGCCACGCCCGAGTTTCTCGCCCTTTACAGCCTCGATCCCGACGAATACGGCATTTACGACGTGACGACCAACCACAACCTCACCGAGACGGTGCGGATGACCGGTTTCGAATTCGACTACCGACGCGCGCTCACGTTTCTCCCCCACTGGGCCCGTGGCGTGCAGGTTTACGCCAACGCCAGCGCCCAACGCGCTCCCGACGGCATCACGAGGAACTTCAGCTTTATCCGCCGCAGCGGCAGTTGGGGCTTTAGCCTCAACCGCCCGAAGTTTGTCTATCGCATGATCTGGAACTATCGTGTGCCCCAGCGCCGTGGCATCATCACAGTCGGCCGCAGCATCGAACCCGACACCTACAATTGGGGTTCCAAACGCCTCTTTCTCGACGTCACCCTCGACTGTAATCTCAGCCGCCGGTTCAGCCTCTTCGGTAGCATGCGCAACATCAACGACCAGACCGAGGACTCCAGGATCTACGGCTCCAACCCGCCCGACTACGCCCAATTCCGCCAGCGGGTGGACTACGGCTCCGCGTGGACCTTCGGTCTCAAGGGGACTTTCTAGCATCTCGCCTTCCCATTTTTCCACCCCAGAGGTTACGCTCGTTCGATGACCACTCCAAAATCCATTTACTCGCGCCGCGAGTTCCTTGTCTCATCCGCCGCCGCTCTCGCCAGCCCGCACCTGGTTTGCGCCGCCGGGCCGGCGACTCCGCCGGAGCCGATCATCGACATCCACCAGCACACAAATTACGGGGGCGGCCGCGACAAGGCCCGGGGGTACATCCCGATCCTGCCGGCGCCGCGCTCCGACGCCGACCTGGTTTCGCACCAACGCAGCCTCGGAGTTACCAAGACCATTTTACTGCCCTCCGGCCGGTCGGTGTCCCGCCCCTCCACCCTCCACGGCCAGGCCAATGGCCTCGACAGTTCCTGCTCTGGCAACGACGACTGTGTCGCCGTCGCCCGGCAGCATCCGGGCGAGTTCGAGTTTGGGGCCAACGAAGTGAGCGACCTCGATGACGCGCCGCGGGTGATCGAGAAATATCTCAAGCTCGGCGCCGTTGTGATCGGCGAGCAGAAGTTCAGCGTCGAATGCGATGCGCCCTACATGCAAAAGTTGTATGCCCTCGCCGCCGCCTACCGCGTGCCGATCCTGATGCACTGGCAGACGGGCAGCTACAACCTCGGCTTCGAGCGTTTCCACCAGATGCTCGCCAAATATTCCAACGTAACTTTCATCGGTCATGCTCAGACGTGGTGGGCCAACATCGATCGCGCCAACGTCGACAATGCCAAGCAGCTCTACCCGCGCGGCAAAGTCACACCCGGCGGCCTGACCGATCGTTACCTGCGGGACTATCCCAACATGTTCGGCGACCTCTCCGCCGGGTCCGGCTTGGGCGCATTCAACCGCGACCCGGAGCACGCCCGGGCCTTCCTCGAACGCCACCAGGACAAACTCATGTTCGGCAGCGATTGCATCGATGTCACCGGCGAGCCCGTCAAATGCTCCGGCGCCCGCCAGCTCGCGCAGCTGCGGGAGCTGGCGCCGACGAAGGCCATCGAGCGAAAACTTCTTTTCGCCAACGCGAAGAGAGTCTTCCGTTTCTAATGCCGCGGCTGCTGGCAGTCTGCCTCCTGGCCGGTTGCGCCGTCACCGTCGCACTGGCCGGACCCACCGAGGCCGCCATCGTCGCGGTGATGCGGCTGTCCGACCAATCCAACTACAGCTGGGTTGCGACCGTGTCGGATGACGCCCGCACCTATGACATCAGCGGCCAAACCGTCACGGGAGCTTTTACCCGGGTCAAAATGCCGGTCATCAACTCCGTGCGTCGCCGGCTGGGCCGCAGTGTCACGGACACCCAGATCGAGTTTATCTTTCGCGGCAACGTGACGTGCGTGATTGCCACCGACGACGGCTGGCTCAGGCCCGGGGAGCTGCCGCCCCCGCCCGAGGTCGATTCCGAGGTTGATCGGATTGTAAACCCAGCCGGTTCGACGGGCACGCCCGGGGCTCGCTCGATCAGCGGCGGCGTGATCAAAGGCACCGTGATCCGTTCGAGTTCCTCACCGCCGGGCGACACCGATGAGCGCCAACGCGGCTACAGCAACCTGCAACTTGCGATCAGCCACCCGCACGAGGAACTGGGCGTCATTGTGAGCAGCCACACGGAGTTCAAGGTCGAAGGCGAAGTCGTCTCCGGCACGTTGACGGACCTCGGCGCCCAATTGCTGCTCGTGCGCGACGGCCAGAAGGAAATCACGCCCGTGCGCGCCGCCGGGACGTTCAAGCTTTGGTTGCGCGAAGGCCTGGTCTCCCGTTATCAGGTGCGGCTCGAGGGGGTTTTACAGGTCAACACTCCCGGCGGCCGCCGACAGGTGGCGGTCAACCAGAACACGGAGACAGTTCTGAAGGAGATCGGCACGACGAGGTTTGAGGTCCCGGATCAGGCCCGGATCAAGCTCGGGCGCTGAATTCTGGCTAGAGAAACAGCCAGCCCGTCAATGCGAAGATCGGCAGCAGGATCGGCAGGCTGTAGCGCACGAGGTAGCCGAAGAAACTCGGGCAGTGCACGCCCGCATCGTGCGCGATCGACTTCACCATGAAGTTCGGGCCGTTGCCGATGTAGGTCATCGCCCCGAAAAACACCGAGCCCAGGCTGACCGCGACGACGAAGAGGGGCTGTTGCTCCAGCAGCATGCGCGTGGCTCCGGCGCCGCTGAGCCCGGCAAACGCCGCGGGATTCCCGGCCGCCGCCGTCGTCTGCGCGAGCTGCAGGAAATTCACATAGGTTGGCGCGTTGTCGAGGACCGCCGAGAGCGAACCCGCCGCAAAGTAGTATTGCAGCGGCCGGGTGAAACCAAACTCGACCCCATGTTGTTCGAGGTAGCCGAGGGCCGGCATCATGGTGGCGAAGATCCCGAGAAACAGGAATGCGACTTCCTTGATCGGCGCGAAACCAAACGCGTTTTCCGCGTGCACCACTTTCGGCGTGAGGAAATAACTCGCCACCGCCGCGCCCAACATCACGGCTTCGCGCAGGAAGAACTGGGCGGGCAGAAACACCGCCCCGATGATGGCGAGGAGGAACAGCACGTTCACCCCGCCATCAAACCGCCACGTCTCGGCCTCCTGCGCCACTGCGTGCTGCAGCTTCCGGGGCATGCGCGCGAAACTCCGGCGATCGAGGCCATAAAACACCACGAGAATCAGCGTCAGCGTGAAGAGCCACTCGGCCACGATGTGCTCGATCAGCCAGAAAAACGGCACGCCCCGCAGGTAGCCCAGGAACAACGGTGGATCGCCAATCGGGGTGAGGGCTCCGCCGACGTTCGACACCACGAAGATGAAGAACACCACGTGGAAGGCGCTGATCCGGATCTTGTTCATCCGAATCCACGGCCGGATGAGCACCATCGACGCACCGGTGGTGCCGATGAAATTCGCCACCACCGCGCCAAGCGCGAGAAAGACCACGTTGTTGATCGGGGTCGCCTCGCCCTTGACCTTGATGTGGATTCCCCCGGCGACGACAAACAGCGATCCGATCAGCGCGATGAACGAAAAATATTCGTGCATCGTATGCCCCAGGATGCCGGCACCGCCGGGAATACGCGCGACGTAATACACGGCCACCAGCGCCCCCAGGCCGATCGCGACGTGCGGGTAGTAGTGCTCCCAGAGATGCTTCCCGCGCGGCGGCGTCAGCGGCATGACCGCGATCAGCAGGAGCAGCAGTCCAAACGGCACGATCAGCCATGGCGAGATTTGGCTCGTCGGGGCCGCGGCGACAAGCGGTTGCAACCACATACGTCGGCCGGTTAAAAGGTGTGGACGAAAAGCCCGGACCGCAGCTTCGGTTCAAACCACGTGCTCTTCGGCGGCATGATCTGGCCGGCATCGGCGATATCCATCAACTGACCGAGCGTGACCGGATAGAGCGAAAAGGCCACGCCGCCCTCGGCATCAACGCGCTTCACGAGTTCGCCCGGGCCGCGAATGCCGCCCACAAAATCGATGCGTTTGCTCGTGCGGACATCCTCGATCCCCAGCACGGGCGCGAGCAGCTTGTCCTGCAGCACACTCACATCGAGCCGCGCCACCGGATCGGCGCTGGCCCCGGCCAAACACCGCAGACCATACCATTTTCCAGCGAGATACATGCTCACGCGCCCGATCGCGGCGGGGGCCGGCGAGGCGTTTTCCTCGAGGCCGAAAATCGCCTTCACTTTAGCCAGGAAGTCCGCCGGTGAGAGCCCGTGCAAATCCACCACGAGACGGTTGTACGGCAAGATCTTCAGCTCACTCGCCGGAAACAGCACGCACAGGAACCAATTGTAGTGCTCGTGGCCGGTGTGGCCGGGGTTGCGCTCCCGGCGCTGTCGCGCGACGCGAGCCGCACTGGCGGCGCGGTGATGCCCGTCCGCGATGTAGGTGACCGGTACCGCCCCGAATGCCTTCACCCACTCGGTGGCACCAGGGATGCGCCAAACGGTGTGGCGGATTCCGTCGGGCGCGGTGAAGTCGTGCAACGGCTGCTCTCTGGTCTTGGCGTCGACCAACGCGGTGACACTGGCGGTGTCGCGATACGTGAGAAAAACCGGCCCGGTGTCGGCACTGAGCGTGTCGATGAGCCGGGTGCGGTCGTCCTCCTTGTCCTTGCGCGTCTTCTCGTGTTTCTTGATCAGACCGGAGTCGTAGTCGTCGACGTGGCAGCCGGCGACCAAACCCCGCTGCACATGGGCACCCATCTGTTGCTGGTAAACGTAGAGGCAGGGCTCGGTCTCGCGCACCAGCACGCCCGCCGACTGGAGGCCGGAGAAATTTTCGAGCGCCCGCGCATAGACGGCGTCGCTGTAGGGGTTGATCCCCGGTGGCAAATCAATCTCCGCCCGATCGACATGCAACAAGCTGTGCGGCTTCCCCGCCGCCAGGGCCGCCGCTTCCGCGGCGTTGACCACGTCATAGGGCACGCACGCCACCTCGGGCGCGAAGGCCGGCGGCGGAACGAGTCCTTGAAACGGATGGACGCGCATCGGTTCTTGCCGGGCAAAAACCTGACGCCTAGATCTTCGCCATGCCGCGCTTGAACTTTGTCGTGAACTTCTCGACGCGGCCCGCGGTATCCACGAGGCGCTTTTCGCCGGTGTAGGCGGGGTGCGAGTCCATCGTCACATCGCGCGCGATGACGAAATATTCCTGGCCATCAATCTGCTCCTTGCGGGCGGACTTCATGGTCGACTTGGTGAGGAAACGCCGCCCAGTTCCGATATCAAGGAAGCAGACGTTGTTCAGCGTGGGATGACCTTGGGCTTTCATCGGAGTATGAGAGGGTTAGCCTTGGCGAGCCTTGTAGCGCGGCTCAACCTTGTTGATGACGTAAATTTTGCCTTTGCGACGAACCACTTGGCACGCCGGGTGACGCTTCTTGGCCGATTTGATGGAGGAAACAACTTTCATAAAAGGTGCAAAGCATAGGCCGGCTCCACCTCTGTCAACGGAATAGTTGGCGAGACAAATTTGGAAAATCCGCGGACGCAATTGACCGGAGTTGACCGTGGACATCAGAAGCGACGGATCGGCGGCCGGCGCGCCGGCGGCCAGGTCTGCAACCGCTGCCGCGCGGCAAACCCAACCCGGCGCTCGAAGCGCGGCTCCGCGCCCGCCACAAAGCTCGCGCTCGCGGTTCTTAGCCTGCAGGCTGGCGGGCGTGGCGACATGAAAAAATCCTTACCAAAACAAGCCCTGTTGCACTGCATCCTGATGCTGGCCCTGGCCCTCGCCGCTCGCGCGGCGGACCGCCCGAACATCATCTTTATTCTGTCCGACGATGTCGGATACGGTGACCTCGGCTGCTACGGGGCCAACCAGGTCAAGACGCCGCACCTCGACCGCCTCGCCCGCGAAGGCCTGCAGTTCACCGACGCGCATGCGACGGCCTCCGTCTGCACGCCCACGCGCTTCGCCTTCATGACCGGCCGGTACGCTTGGCGGCAGAAGGGCACGGGCATCGCCGCCGGCAACGCCACCGCGCTCATCCCGTCCGGCACCCCGACGGTGGCTTCCGTGCTGCAGCAGGCCGGCTACCAGACCGGCGTCGTCGGCAAGTGGCATCTCGGGCTCGGCACGACCACCCCGGACTTCAACCAGGAAATCAAGCCCGGCCCACGGGAACTCGGCTTCGGGTACAGTTTCATCATTCCCGCGACGGGCGACCGCGTGCCCTGCGTGTTTGTCGAGAATCACCGCGTCGTGGGCCTCGATCCCGCCGATCCGATTACGGTCAGGTACGGCCAGCCCGTCGGCAACGAGCCCACCGGCCTCACCCACCCCGAGCGCCTCATCATCAAGGCCGACCGCAACCACTCGCAGGCGATCGTCAACGGCGTCTCGCGCATCGGCTACATGACCGGCGGCACCGCCGCGCTCTGGAAGGACGAGGACATTGCCGACACCCTCACCCGCCAGGCCGTCGCGTTTATCGGAAAACAAAAACCCGGCACCCCTTTTTTCCTCTATTTCGCGCCCCACGACATTCACGAACCGATGGTGCCGCATCCGCGTTTCCGCGGTACGAGCGGCTGTGGCTGGCGGGGCGATGTGATCCACCAGCTCGACTGGACCATCGGCGAAGTCCTGGGCGCAATCGACCGCCAGGGCGTGGCGAAAAACACGCTTGTCATCTTCACCTCCGACAACGGCGGCGCGATCAAAAACACCTACGATGACGGCACAAACCACCTGCATGCCCTCCAGCCGCCCAACGGCACGCTGCGTGGCTTCAAGGGCGGCCTCTATGAAGGCGGCCACCGCGTCCCCTTCCTCGCGCGCTGGCCGGGAAAGATTCCCGCCGGGCGGAAATCCGACGCGCTCATCGGCCACATCGACATGCTGCCGACCTTCGCCGCCATCATCGGACAAAAAGTGCCCGCCGGCGGCGCGCCCGATGCGGTGAATGTCGCCGCCGTCCTGCTGGGCGCAAGCGGTGCCAAGGGCCGCGAGGCACTCGTGCTCCAGAACAACAACCAGGCGCCCCTCGCGCTGCGCGCCGGTTCCTGGAAGCTGATTCAGAAACCGAACGGCACGGCGGAACTCTATGACCTCGCGACGGACCCGAAGGAGGAAAAGGACTTGGCGCCGTCCGAGCCCGGCCGCGCGCAGGCGCTCACGGTCCAGTTGGAAGCGGAGCGCGCGAAGTCGTGATCGCCGCAAGCCGGCGGGATCCGCCGCGTTTTCCGCTTTCTGGCCCCGCGATGCGCCCGTGCCCGCTCACCGCGGCGCGCCCGCGACGGCCTTCAGCTCGCGGCAGCGCCGGCGCATTTCGGCGAGCACGGCGGCATTCGCAGGCACACCCACGACGTCGTTTTCCTCGTGCGGACACCATTTGTCGGCCAGCCGTGCTCGGCGTGGAAATAACCGTTGTCCCCGGTGAAAATCACGAGCGTCTGTTCCAACACCCCCTGTCGCTTGAGTTCCGCGATCACCCGGCCACACACGGCGTCGGCCTCCGTCGCAAGGCGGTAGTTTTTTTATCATCGTCTGGTATTTCTCGGGATTGTCGAAGCGCCAGTGTGAGCGTGAAACGGAGCAGTCGATTCATCATTGAAGCGTGGGATGGCGGATGAGCGGGAACAAAGGAATGAAATCCAAACGTCTCCGGAATTTGTTCCTCTGGCCTCATTCCTTTGTCAGCGTTTGATAGGTTTGTCTGGGCGCGATGCTTGCTGCGTCGCTCACTTCGGCAGCGGCACCTGCGCGGCGGTCATCAGATAGGATACGAGGTCGCTGACTTGGCCGTCGTTCAAGGCCGTGAGCAACCCTTCGGGCATCATGCTCACTGCAAGCTGCTCCTGTTTCACTATGTCGGCGCGGTCAACCGTCGTCTCCGCCGTCATCATTCTCAGTGTGACGGTGCGTTCGGTCTTCGCACCGAGCGTGCCGTTGAGCACCCGGCCATCCTTCAAGGTGACGACCATCATCCGATAATCCGCCGCGACGACCGCGCTGGGATCCACGATGTTCTCGATCAGGTAGGCGATCTCGTAACGCCCGCTGCCGGTGAGATCGGGACCAAAGGCGTTGCCTTCCCCATAAAGTTTGTGGCACGCCGCACAGATACTCGCAAACAACGCGCGACCCTGGCGAGGATCGCCCCGCCGGATGAACTCCGGTGTCAGCTTGGCCTTGAGCTCTGCCATCAGCTTCTGCTTGTCGTCCGACGACTCCCGGGTCTCTCCCCAAATTTCCGTGAGTTTCGTGGTCAACGCGGGATCGTTGAAGCTGCGAATCTGGCGCGCGAACACCGGCGTGAGATCCTCGCGCGGAATGACGATCTTCGGTGCCGGATTCCCGAGATGATTCAGCAGCACGTGCGCGAAACTCGGACGTGAGACCAGCGCGGCGATGGCCGTCGGACGCTCATGCGGCGAGAGGTTTCTATAGCGGCCGATGATCCGATCCGCCGCCGCCGGATCGTCGAACGTCGCCAGCCCGTCAATCGCGACGAGGCTGAGGCTGGGCACGCTCAGGAGCGACTCGCAGATCTTGCGCAGATCGGGCGCCCTCACCTCTATCAGCGTCCGCAGCGCGGCGCGGCGGCTGTCGGAGCTCGCCTTGCCGTCGAGGGCGATGGCGCGAACCTCCGCGAGTGCCCGCCCACTGCCAAAGAGAACTTCGAGTTCGCGGATGGTTTTTTGCGTGAATTCGTCCGGACTGCGGGAGGCCCGGGCCGCAAAGGCGTCCCAGGCCGTCGGTTTCTTCGCCTTGCTCCAGCCTTTGAGCGCCTCCGACAGGCCGCGGAGAATGTCGACGGCCAGGGTGCTGTCCGGAGCGCCGGTCTCGATCGCCAGCAGCGCGTTGAGCGCCGCGGGGAACTTTTCAACCTCCACGGCCACGCGGCGCGCGATGAACTGGCGGACGAGCGGGAGCCGGCAGTCCGGAATGAGTTTGACGAGTTCCGCCGCAGGCCAATCGCGGATGCCAAACCAGTACATCAGAGGGAGATTGTGGTCGGTGGCGTCTTCCGGATGGGCCAGGAGACGCGCCGCAACGTCACCCCGCGCCGCCGCCGAAAGCGACGGCAGGAGCGAGGCCCAGGCGAGTCGTACGAATTGGCTCTTGGTTTCCAGTCCGGGCCGCGTGAGCGCCATCGCTTGCGGAGCCACCCAGCGCTGGAGGTGCTCGTCGTCGCTGCGCAGCATGGCTTGCACCATCAACTCGGAGGTTTTTCGCTCCGGGGAGGAATCGTTGACGGCGAACTCGCTGATTTGCCGGAGCGTCCACCAGGCGTTGAGCTTTCGACTGGTGGCGGTGGCGGTCGTGAACTGATCGAGCAGTGGCGGCGCCGTCGCCGGTAGTCCGCCCTGTTTCCAAGCGCGTTCGCGCAGTTCCCAGCGCGCCATCCGCACGAGCCATTCGTTTTCACTGAGCTGCAAGCGGACAAGATCGATATCACCGAGTTCGGTGAGATCGGTTTCCCGCGGTCGTCTGGCCTCGCCGTAGGTGATTTTGTAGATGCGTCCGGAAGTGCGGTGCACGCCGTCGTTCTCGTGACATTCGCCAATGTCGCTCCAGTCCAGCAGGTAGACGCCACCATCGGGGCCATATTGGATCTCCACCGCCCGAAACCACGGGTCGTCGATCTTCAGGAAGTCGGGTTCGTGTCGGCCCACGTAGCCGCTGCCCTGACGTTCCAGGCGATCGACGTTCACGCGGTGGCCGTGGAGATTGGTGGTGAAAGTCTTTCCGCGATACTCGGGCGGAAAATTCGTGCCTTGATAAATCATCAGGCCGACGTGCGCGTGGCCGCCGCCAAACCGGGACGAGGCATCGGTCACGCCGAGTTTTCGCACATCGCTCCACGTCTCGACGGTGTCCCAGTGGTAGTGGTCGGCATGCTGGTCGATCAGACCGTAGATGTTCGCGTAAGGGTCATCGCCGTGCATGCGCTTGAAGTGCGCGCCTGGGATGCCGTGCCAGAGATGGCCGATGACGGTGTTGATGAAGAACAGCTCGCCGTGCTCATTCCAGTCCGTGCCCCACGGGTTGGTGGTGCCGTGGCAGTAGGGCTCGAAAATCTTGCGCGTGGGATGGTAGCGCCAGATGCCGCCGGCGGTCGGCGACCGTTTTTCCGGCGGCGTGCCAGGAACGTCGATCCAACTCGTGCTGCTGATGCCGATCCGGCCGTAAAGCCAGCCGTCGGGGCCCCACTTGAGGCCGTTGGCAAACGTGTGCCGGCTGGCGGCAGTCGTGCTGAAACCGTCGAGCAGAATCCGTGGTGGACCGCTCGGTTGGTCGCCATTCGCGGGGATGAAGAGCAAATGCGGCGGGCACATCGCGTAGACGCCGCCGAAACCGCGCTCGATGCTGGTAAGCATCTGCAGGTCCTCGGCGAAGACGGTGCGTTTGTCGAAGTGACCGTCGTTGTCGGTGTCCTCGAAGATGAGGATGCGGTCGCGCAGCTTCAGGTCGAAGCGCTCCTGATTGTCCGAGTAGGTGTAGTTTTCCGCGATCCACAGGCGCCCGCGCTCGTCCCAGCACATCGCGATGGGATTCTGCACGTCGGGTTCGGCGGCAAAGAGCGTGGCCTTGAAACCGGGAGGCAGGTGAATCCCCCGCAACGCGGCCTGCGGAGACGTGAGCGGTCGGTCGGTGATCTCCTGATTGTTCGTCGGCGGCGGAAACGCGGCGCGGGCCGGAGTAAACGACGACGAGCAGGCCAAGATGAAGGCCGGAAGTGCCAGTGAGATGGAACGCGGGGGCATCGCGCGGGAGTGGAGCGCAGGAACGACGGCGGACGCAAGCCCGTCGAGACCACATGTGCCGAGTGAGAAAACCGGCCATCCGCGGTCTTTCTGAATCTGCGGGGGCCCAACCCAAGAGCCACCACTATTTCCCGGATTTCTTTTTCGTCGCCTGCTTGGCCTGCCCGATGATCTCGGCCGGCGCCCCGTGGCTTTTCGGATCATTCAGCAGGCGCGGTTCGGCGAACACAGTCTGCTGGTCGCCCTGCGCCTTCATCCACGCGTCGAGTTCCTCCCGCAGGCCGACCAGGACCTTGGTGTGCGGCGGATCGGCGGCTCCCCGACCGGACGCGAGGTCAACGAGGTTGCGCTGTTCGTGCGGATCCGCGACGAGATCATACAACTCCTCGGTGGGCCGGGCGTGGTAGCGTTTCAAGATCGCGGCGGCCGCGGGATCGGTTTTCGCGGCCGCTTCCCAGGTCGAAAAGAACGCCCGCTGGCCGAGCGCGCCGGACACGAGATCGATGTGCGTGGTGAAGGCGAACTCCGGGTGCAGATTGCGGATGTATTTCCAACGCTCGTCCCGCACCGCCCGGCTGGGATAGACGTTCATCCGGCCGTCGCTCGCGTGCGTCGTGTAGATCCGCGGGTGGTGCGTCTGTCGCTCGCCGCGCAGCACGGCGAGAAAAGATCGGCCATCGATCCCCGCGGGGGCCTGGCCTCCGGCGGCCTCGAGCAGCGTGGGCAGAAAATCCATCCAGTTGACCATCGCGGCCGTGCGCGTGCCGGCCTTGATCGCGCCGGGCCACACGACGATGAGTGGCACGCACACGCCCGACTCGTAGAGGTTCCACTTGGCAAACGGCCATTGCGCACCGTGATCGGCACTGTAGAGGAACAACGTCTCCTGCGGCAGGTACGCCCGCGCCGCGTCAAGAATCCGGCCGAGGTCCCCGTCTGCGTTCGTCACGGCGGCGGCGTATCTGGCGCGCCAGGCCCGGGTCTCCGGCGTGTCGATGCTGCCGGCGGGCAGCGTTAGTTTGGCGGGGTCGTAACCCGGCTTTTCCTCCGGCCAGGGAACGTGCGGCCAGTTGCTGCCGACCATGAGGCAGAGCGGCTTCGCACCTTTGCGCGGGCGGTTTTTCAACCACTCGACGGCCGCCGGGATCGCGGCGTGATCGTGAAAGGTGTCATGCGCGAAGTGATCGAAGCCGTAGTCGATCGTGTACTTGTAGTGGGAGACCTTGCCGAACGCCACGACCTCGTAGCCCAGCGCTTGAAAATATGCGGGCCACTTCTTCAGCTCCGCGCGCGGCTTGCTGTGATTGGCCTCGGCGCCGTTGCGGGCGGGAGTCATGCCGGTGAGCAGCGCCGCCCGGCTGGGGGCGCAACTGGGCGATGCGACGTAGGCCCGCTCAAAAGTGAGGCCGGCGTTGGCGAGTCGCTGCATGTTCGGTGTGCGCAGGTCGGTCGAGCCGTAGGGCTGCGCGTCGAGCATGCTTTGGTCGTCCGTGAGGAAGATGACAAGGTCGGGCGCCGCCGCCACCGCGGTCGCCTCTGGCCAGACGGCCCAGATGGCAACGGCGGCAAGGAGCGCGGTGGTGGCAGATCGGAACGGAATCTGTAAACTTGCCGCCTTGAGCCTGGGGATTTCCATTTTAAGAGGGAGACAGAGGCTCCCTCGCAAATCCACGTTAAATTTCCGGAAGCGAAGGAAGGAGGGACGCGGTCGTGATCTTCAAGTTCTTGTTATCCGTGTCCCTCAGTGTCTATCCGTGATTCAGCCGCGTTTCTGCGGTAAGCGAAACTATTTCCTTTCTTTGCCGCCCTTATTTTTGCCGATCCTGCTCGTGTTTTTCTCCCTCGATTGCGCGAGTCGGTCACTCAAGATCAGGACCGGCTTTGGGCGCGGCGGCCTTCACTTTGCCCTTGCCCTTGGCATTCGTCGGGGCGGCGCTCGCCTTCGGATCATACGCGGGATTGCGCGGCGGGACGACGGCCTCGGTGTCTTTCAAAAATCTCGTGATGAGCGCATCTAGCTCCGTCACCCTGGCGGGTTGCTGGGCCGCGAGATTTTTCATCTCACTCAGGTCTTCCTTCAGATTGTAGAGTTCGAGAAGATCGGTCTGGTCGCCGTTGAGGCAATAGAAGCGAATGAGTTTCCAATCGCCCACGCGCACCCACGTGGAGGCGAGGCCGCCGGAGGCCGGAGTCGTGTGCGGGAAATGGCAGAACGTCGGGCCGCGATCATGGGCGGCACCACGCAGCGCCGGAGCGAAACTCCGCCCGTCGAATTTCAGCGTGGCGGGGATTTTCAATTTCAGCACGTCGGCAAACGTAGGGAAGAAATCGATGCTCTGGATGATGGTCCCGGTCGCCACGCCGGCCTTGGTGAGGCCGGGCCAGACGATGACACAGGGCTCACGCGTGCCGCCCTCGTAGGTCGTGGCCTTGCCGCCGCGGAGCGGGGCGTTGCTCGTGATCGGAATGCCAGCGATCCCGAGGGCGGCGGTCGCTTCGGCGGTGCCGGCCAGCCAGTGCACGCCACCGTTGTCGGAGAAGAAGACGATGATTGTATTGTCGGTCAGTTTGAGTTCATCGAGCGTGTCGAGCAGCCGACCGACGTTTTCGTCCAGACTCTGGACCATTGCACCGTAGACGGGATTGCGTTGGCCGGCGCCGGGCGGGAGCTTCGCGGCCTTGGCGCGGTATTTTTCGATGAGCGCGGGTTTGGCATCGTAGGGTGCGTGAACCGAGAACGCCCAGTAGTTGAAGTAGAACGGCTCATGCTGGTGGGCCTTGATAAACCTGATGGCCTCCGTCGCCATACGATCCTCGATGTGCTCGCCGGGCGTGCTGGCAACATTAAGCGCGGCGGGAAATTTCCACGGCGCGACATAGCTGCCCGCCGGGCCGGGGCCGGGCCAGTGGGGAAAATCGACGTCGAAGCCCTGCTGGAGCGGACTGTAAGGCTCGGGCCCGAGGTGCCATTTGCCAAAGTGGCCGGTGGCGTACCCCTCCCCTTTCAACGCTTCCGCGAGGGTGAAGTACTCGGTCTTGAGGCGCGTGATGCTGCGGGCAACGAGGACTTTGGCGGTAGGCGCGGCCCGCGGCACCGTGCCTTTTTCGAGGATCACCTCCGGCACGTGACAGACCGGTGCGGTGATGCCGATGCGCGCCGGGTAGAGGCCGGTGAGTATGCTGGCGCGCGTGGGCGAGCAGAGGGGGTTGGCGGCGTACGCCTGGGTGAAACGCAGACCGCGTTTCGCGAGCCGTTCGATGTTGGGCGTCTCGTAGAACGCGTTGGGCTGGTTAAACGTCGTGTCGCTCCAGCCGAGATCGTCGGCAAGGATGAAGACGACGTTGGGCTTGGTCGGAGAAGCGGCGTGGAGCAGGGCCCACGATGCGGGCACCAGTGCAAGGGCGAGTCGGGTCAGGTTCATTTTCATGGGGCTCGTTTCTTTTTTGCCTTCGGAGCCGGTGGCTCCGTGGAGGCGGTGGGTGGCTTTTTCTCGACGTGCGTGGTGAAGAAATACTGATCCTGCGCATTCGTATCGGTGGGAAGGCCCGGAGTCTGGAGGGTGGCGTCCCACGCCTTGAGCCGGGCGAACAGCCGCTCAGCGATGTCGGGATGTTGCGCCAGAAGGTTGCGCGTCTCGCCCTCGGGCGCCGCGGTGTCGAAGAGATAGCGCTGCTGGGAGCCGAGCAGAATGAGTTTCCACCGGCCTGCGAGCACGGCGGCCTGGGTGCGCCAACGCCAAAAGAGCACCTCGTGCGGATCGCCGGTGGCCTGGCCGCGGAGAAACGGCACGAGATTGACGCCGTCGAGCGCGGGATCGCGCGGCAGTCCCGCGATGGCCACCGCGGTGGCCGCCACGTCGAGCGCACTGACGGCAGGCTCGTAGATTTTCCCGGCGGGCAGCGTGCCGGGCCACGCGGCGACGAAGGGTGTGCGCACGCCGCCGTCGGTGAGCATGCCTTTTTCGCCGGTCAGCGGGAGGTTGAGCGAACCGTTCCACGCACCAGGTTTCAGCGGCGCGCCGTTGTCACCGATGAAGAAGATGAGCGTGTTCCGGTCGATGCCGCGGGCCTGCAAGGTGGCGCGGATGCGGCCGATGCCCTCGTCCATCGCGGCGATCATGGCGAGCGCCTGACGGCGTTCCTTCGGCAGGTGCGCGGGAGTTTTCGCGAACCAGGGCTCGGGTGATTCCAGCGGGACGTGCGGCGCGAAGAAGGCGAGATAGAGGAAGAACGGATCTGCGATGTGCCGTTCGATGAAGGCCACGGCGGCGTCGGCCTGCCAGACGCAGCGGAAGCGTGGATCGGTGAGGGTGGCCGGCGCGTTGGGCAGCTTGTTGCCCTTGAGATCGTGCGACGCGATGAAGCTGTTCATCGGGCCGCAGAAATATTCGTCGAAGCCCTGCGCACCGGGAAGAAAGGCGTGGGGCTTGGCGGGCGCGGTTGCAGCCGCGGTGCCGGCGCGACCAGGTGGCGGCTCCAAGTGCCATTTGCCGACTTGCGCGGAGACGTAGCCGGCCGCCTTCAATCGCTCGGCGATCGTCAACTCCGCGAGGGGCAGCGGGCCTTTCAAGTTGTCGTCCACGCCAAAGCGCTGCTGGTAGCGCCCGGTGATGACGCCGGAGCGCGAGGGGACGCACTGCGGGGCGGTCACATAGCCGCGGGTAAACCGCACGCCGTCGCGTGCGAGCGCATCGAGGTGGGGCGTGCGGATGTCGCGGTCCAGGCCCTGCGCGCCGAGATCGGTATAGCCGTGATCATCGCTGTAGATGAGAATGATATTGGGCCGGGCGGCGGTGGCCGCGATCGCCGCCAAGGCGAGCGGGCTGCCGAACAGGGCGAGGGCGCACCGGAGCGAGCGCCAGCGAGGAGATGAATGTCCCGGACTTGGCCGGGGCATTTCAGTTGGAGGGTATTTTCTCTCCGAAAACGAAAACGCTGAAAGGTGGAACCCGAGGTCCTTTTCGGGTTTTGGCGCGTTTGTTTTCAGATCAGCCCGTTGGGGACAACGGGCTCCACCTCGGACTAAGTCGTCACGGTTTAGGGATGATCGCATGGGAGGGAGTCTCGTCATCTGATGGATGACAAACAGGTCGAGCGGTTTTTCGCCGGGAGCGGCACATCGTTTGGTTGGGCGGCGGACGACGGTGCAGAACCGGGCGAGGCCACGCCCGGGAACCAGCCACGTTGGGCAGAGCGGGGCATGGTTCAGGGATTCGTCAGCTCGGCGCGTTCAGCCGAGTACTTGGTCCACAGCGCATCGAGACGCGCGGCGAGTTGCGCTTCGGTTCCGACGACCAGCCAGTAGCGATAGCGATACGTGGACCTCGGTCCGAGGAGGACGCGGTCGATCGGCGCGACGTGCATGCACGGGCCCGCGGCGGGATCGTCGCTGGCACCACCCCCGTGCGGGCCGAAGTTCCAGTTCTGTGTCGCGGTCGGGCTGAACACGGCGACGCCCTGACCCGTGGGTGCGAACATCGCCATGGCGTTTTTCGGGGGACGGGTCTTGCCCCACGGCGGACCCGGCGGCGGCGTCTCGCTGCGCCACTGGCCGTCGCCGAGATAGCTCTTCACCGCGCTGAAATTGCGCGTGAAGTAGCAGGCGGGGATTTCTTGCGGGGAGAGTTTCGCCGGACCCCAGCGGTCGCCCTCGGCGCGTTGGGCGATGAACTCGCAGCGCACGACAACTACGTCCGGCATGCCCGGCTCGAACGTCGTCCACTGGCGCATCAGGGCGGCGGCGGGTTCATTCGGCATATCCCAGAGATTCGGCACGGTCTCGCCGTAAAGAGTATGGTCGCCAATGCGCTTGAATTCATTGACGCGGGCCCACGAGGCGACGCCACCGCCTTGGATCGGGTTCCACGACCATGGGCTCCAGGCTTTGCTCTGGCCCTCCGCTTTGCGGTCGAGCCGGAGCCCGGCGTAATAGGACTGCTGGATGAGCCGTCCGGGGTCGGCGGAGTTGACCATGTTTTTTGGATACGCCACCCACGAGAGCCAGGTGATCGCCGCGCCCTTCGCGCGGTCGATGCCAACTTTCACCGTGCCGTGCTCGAGGATGAGCAGGTCTTCGCCCAGCGGGCCGACGTTCGGCGTCCCGGCGAACGCGAGGGACACGAGGCCAAGGAAGCAGTGGACGATCGCCTGGCAGCCACGGGCGAGAGCGCTTGGTCGGCGCCCCACGCGCACTCGCTCGCGGCGCCGACGGACGATCAGAGCGGAGGTGAAAATCGGCATCGCGGCAGGAGGGCAGGCAGGCGGCTCGCCTTAGTTTTTCGCAGCCGGTGGCGTCCACCACGCGTCGAGCTGTTTGCCCAGCTCGCGCACCCGCGCCGGCTGCTGGGCGGCGAGATCGGTTTTCTCCCACGGGTCGGCCTGGAGGTCGTAGAGTTCAGCCTGCGCAGCAGGCAGGTTGCGCTGATCGGGCACGATGAGCTTCGACCAACCATGGATGATCCAGCGGTGTTGCAGGCTGCGCGTCGGGTCATCGACGTTGGCGATGTTGTGCGTGTATTGTTCCCCGTGAATCGTGGTGCGGCGCGCGACGGCGGCGGCATCTGTGAGGTTAATCCCGGGGAGATCTCGCGGGGCGTCCGTTTTTAGCAGCGCAGCAAGCGTGGGCCACAGGTCGATGTTGCTGGCGAGGTGCTCGCGATCCAGGCGCGGTGCAACGTGGCCGGGCCACGAGATCATGATCGGGGTGCGATTTCCGCCCTCATAAGGTGTGAGTTTGGAGCGTGGGGCGAAGCGGTTGGCGACCTCGGGATTCTGAATCCAACCGTTGTCAGTCGTATAAAGGACCATCGTGTTTTCCCGCAGACCTCTTTGTTCCAGGTAACCGAGGAGTTCACCACAGGTGCGGTCGAACCACTCGACGCTGGCCCAGTAGCGGGCGACGGGCTCGCTCGGGGCGAGCTTGAGATATTTCGCGAGCAAGTCGGCGGGGGGAGTGTGCGGGGCGTGCGGCAACATCGGCGCATACCAGACGAGCCACGGCTGCGTTCCGGATCTTTCGATGAACCGGGTGACGGGCGCGAGTCCCTGACGACCAATCTCCAATCCGATGCCGCCGTGCCGGTCGCCTTTGCCGGTGCCGACAGTCATCGCTTCGGTGAAGCCGGCGGATTTCACGGGATCGCCTTCCCACCATTTGCCGGTCTCCAACGAGCGATAGCCGCGGCCGGTGAGTTCACGGACGAAGTTCGGGCGAGAGCGGAACTTTTCGATAATCGTATTGTAGTAGCTCGCGTATTTCGGATTGGTACGGCCGGTCTGGGCGTTGACCCCGGCGTCGGGCAGCGCGGGGTCGTTACCCGTCACGCCGTGCTGGTGTGGATAAAGGCCGGTCGCCATGGTTGCGAGCGACGGTCGGCAGAGCGGCACCGGCGAATATCCCCGTGTAAACGTGAGCGACTGCGCCGCGAGCCGGTCGAGAGTGGGGGTGGCGATCTGCGCGTGCCCCATGAAACCGTAGTCTCCCCAGCCCTGGTCGTCGGAAATGATGACGAGGATGTTGGGCTTCGTCGCGGGCGCGGCGGCGAACGCGCCAGTGCCGCCGATGGCACCGATCACAGTTAGAACGAGCGCGGGAAGGACTCGTTTCAGCGTGAGCATGGCAAAAAGGGTCAGGGAGTTTTTTTCGCGCCGACTTTCGCCGCCGCGAGGTACTCCTGAATCGAATAGAAAGTCTCCTTGCCGTAAAGGCGCCCGCCCTCCTCCACGTGTTCATGACTGTTGAAGCTCCAGGCGTCGCGTTTGCTCGCCATGAGAGCGGCGAGTTGCGCGTCGAGTTCGCCGCGGAGTTTGGCATGCGCAGAGTCGGCGGCGAGATTGGTCATTTGCGCCGGGTCGCGCTGGTTGTCGAAGAGCACCCACGGGGCGTTCTCGTGACGCGCGTAGGTGTAACGATCGGTGACGAGGCCGCGCCACGGAGTCGCGATCTGATCGGGGCGGAACGGCACGAAAATCTGCAGGAGCACGGCGGCGGGTCCCGCGGTGGTCTGACCGAGCGCGACCCGCGAGAGATCCGCGCCTTGCATGTGCTTCGGCACCGCGAGGCCGGCCAGCGCCAGCAGCGTCGCCGGCATGTCAACATGGCTGAACAGGGTGTCCACCTCGCGGCCTGCCGGGATCTTCGCCGGCCAGCGAATGATGCCGGGCACCCCGGCGGATTCCTCGTGGGGCTTGCGCTTCCGGCGCATGCCATGGTTTCCAAGCATGTCGCCGTGATCGGAGGTGAAGAGGATGATCGTGTTTTCGTCCTGCCCCGCGGCTCGCAACGTTTGCAGGAGTCGGCCGACCTGATCGTCGATCGCCGTGATGGCGGCATAATAGGCGGCGATTTCCTCGCGGCCACCGGTCCTGACGTAGGTGGCGCCCGGGGAGTCGGGGCGACGATACTTGGCCGGAATTCCATCCCGGGCCGGCCGGGATTCGCTGTCGGGCTGCCAGCTCTTCGGCGGGGTGATCTTCGCCGGGTCGTAGCGCCGCATGTAGTCGTCGGGCGCCCCGTAGGGGTCGTGCGGAGGGCCCATCTGCATCATCAAGAAAAACGGACGATTGACCGGTTGCGCCTTGATGAATTCGACGGCGAAGTCGCACGTCGCCTCGGGCTCGAATTTGGGGACGAGGATCATCTCGGGCGTATCGCGAAAATAATACGGCAGGAAATGCTGGTGGTGACACTCATACGCCGCCCAAAACTCGAAGCCCTGCCGGCGCGGGCCGGGCGGCACAAACCCCGGTTCGCGCGGACCACCGTCGAGGTGCCACTTGCCCACGAAGCCGGTGCGATAGCCGGCATCGCGCAGAATTTCGGCAATCGTCGTCTCTGCTTCGCGGAGACGCAGATCGTTCGCCATCATCCCGTTCACGTGCGGATAGGTGCCCGTGAGCAGAATGGCCCGCGCCGGGCAACACACGGGGACGTTGGCGTAGGTGCGCTTGAAGCGGATGCCTTCGCGCGCCATCCGGTCGATGTTCGGCGACTGCACCTCGGGATTTCCCGCCACGCCCATCGCCGACGCGCGCATCTGATCGGGCAACAACAGGATGATATTGGGACGCTGGGCAGGGGCGGCGCGCGCGATTCCACCGCACAGCGAGACGGCCGTCATCACAAGGAGTAGCTGCGTCTGGATTTGCCTTGGTCGCATCAGAATGAACGGGGTGGATTTGAACGGCGTGGAGTTGAGCAAAGGTTTCCGGACCGGAAACGACCGCGAACTCCACCTCACAGGAAACGATTCCCCATTCAGATTGTCATCAACGAAAAATCTGTTCGTTTCGACAAAATCTGATCGAAGCGACGCACCGGCCGCATCCCTCGCCAAATCCGTCTCCCGGAAAATCCCCCCGTCATGCTGAAATGCCCCCTTTCTCCCGCCCACCTTTGCCTCGCCGCGCTGGCGCTGTTCACCGTCGCCACCGCGGTTGGCGCTCCCTTGTTTCCGACCGGGACCGCCGGCAAGCCGCAGGCCAGTCCATTGAGCGGGTGGTTCATGGCGCCGACGCGTGTCGTCTGGACGAGCGAGTCCGGCATCACGCACGCGCAGGATTTGCTCGGCGCGAAGCTCGGCCAGGCCGTGCTGAAAAATCCCCAGCCTCCCTGCGTGCTCGCGCCGGCGGCGAACGGGCTGCCCGGCGGCGGCATCCTCCTCGACTTCGGCACCGAACTCACCGGCAACATCGAGATCATCACGCCGATCACGAAGGACAAGACCCTGCCGCTCGTGCGAATTCGCTTTGGTGAATCGGTCGCCGAGGCGATGGCCGAACTCGGCGGTGACGCGAACGCCCAGAACGATCACGCGGTGCGCGATCAAACGATCCGCCTGCCGTGGCTGGGCAAAATCACGGTCGGGCCCAGTGGCTTCCGTTTTGTCCGCATCGACAACGTCGACCCAACGGAGGCCGCCCAGATCAGCGAGGTGCGCGCAGTGCTTTTGTTGCGCGACGTGCCGCAGGTGGGGTCGTTTCGCTGCGACGACGAACGCCTCAACCGCATCTGGCAGGTCGGCGCGTACACTGTCCACCTCAACATGCAGGAATATCTCTGGGACGGCGTGAAGCGCGACCGCCTCGTTTGGATCGGCGACATGCACCCGGAGGTCGCCACCATCAACGCGGTCTTCGGTTTCAACGACGTCGTGCCCCGGAGCCTGGATCTCACGCGCGACATCACGCCGGTCACCGAGTGGATGAATGACATCAGCTCCTACTCGATGTGGTGGGTCCTCATCCACGAACAATGGTGGATGCACCACGGCGACCGCACTTACCTCGCCGCGCAGAAACCGTACCTCTCTGCCCTCCTCACGAAACTCGCCGCGCTGATCGGCCCCGACGGTCGCGAGAAGATCGATGGCATGCGCTTCCTCGATTGGCCGAGCTCGCCCAACCAGCAGGGCGTGACCGCCGGTCTGCAAGGACTCCTCGTGATGACGCTCGAATCCGGCGAGCGGATGCTGAAGGTCCTCGACGATGCTCCAACCGCCGCCCTGTGCGCCGCCGCCGCCGCGCGCGGCCGCATGGTCGTGCCCGAAGTCAACGCGTCAAAATCCGGCGCCGCCCTCCTCGCCCTCGCCGGCATGACCGATCCGAAGCAGACCGCCAGCGACGTCCTCAAAGTCGGGGGCGCCAAGGGCGTCTCCACGTTTTACGGTTATTATGTGCTGCAGGCTCTCGCCAAAGCCGGCGAAACCGACACCGCGCTCGGGTTCATTTCCACCTACTGGGGCGCGATGCTCGACCTCGGCGCGACGACATTCTGGGAGGACTTCGATCTCGCCTGGATCGAGGACGGCGCGCGGATCGACGAGCTCGTGCCGGCCGGGAAAAAAGACGTCCACGGCGGCTACGGCGCGTATTGCTACATTGGATTCCGCCACAGCCTCTGCCACGGCTGGGCCAGCGGCCCGACCGCGTGGCTGAGCGAAAACGTCCTCGGCGTGACACCACTGGAACCCGGCTTCAAACGCGTCCGCGTCGCCCCGCAGCTCGGCCAGCTCAAGTGGGCCGAAGGCTCCTACCCCACCCCGCTGGGGCCAATCAAGGTTCGCCACGAGCGCCAGGCCGACGGCAGCGTAAAATCCCTGATCGACGCGCCCCCCGGAATCATCGTCGTGAGAAAATGACCTTCCCCCTCATCCGCAACTCATGGACGCTGTTTCCCAGGAGCCCCCACCCCAAAACGAGTTTTGGCCCCGACTGGAAGAAATAGCCTTCTCACGCTCCCAACGATTTGCCGAAGCGGTTTTCCCGGTGTCCGCTGGGTCTCCGTGGTTCAATTCCGACTGCGAAATCCAGGATAATTCCCCTCAATTCCTCATGTTCTCCAAAACCTTCCTCGTCTCCGGCCTCCTCGCTCTGCTGGCCGTCGCGCCTTGCCGCCTCGGTGCTCAAGCCGCGGGCTCCGCCGTCACGCTCGCCGCACTGCGCACCGAATACCTCGTCGCACCTGACAACATCGATTCCCCCGCGCCCCGTCTCTCCTGGCGCCTCGAGTCCGCCCGGCGTGGCGCGGCGCAGACTGCTTGGCAGATCCGCGTGGCGTCGTCCGCCGCGAGGCTGGCCGCGGGCGAGGGCGACCTCTGGGACAGCGGACACGTCACCGGGAATGCTTCCAACCAAATTGCCTACGCCGGCCGCGCGCTGGTCTCGCGCGCCGAATGTTTCTGGCAGGTGATGGTCTGGGACGAAGCGGGGCAACCCACCGCGTGGAGCACGCCCGCGCGCTGGTCGATGGGTTTGTTGCAAGCCGACGACTGGCGCGCCGGGTGGATTTCCTATCGCGATGACACGCCGCTCCACACCGACCGGAAGACCCTGCATCTGCCCGCGCCGCGCCATTACCGAAAAGAATTTCTGACGGCGAAAACCGTCAAACGCGCCGTCGTCTACGCGTCCGCCCTCGGCATCTACGACCTCTACTGCAATGGCCGACTCGTCGGCGACGCCTTCTTTCAGCCCGGCTGGTCCGACTATCTGCAACGCGCCTATTATCGCAGCCACGATGTCACCGCGTTCGTGCGCGGCGGCGGTGCCAACGCCCTCGGCGCCGTCGTCGCCGAGGGCTGGTATTCCGGCTACGTCGGCTACGGGCTCCTCGTCGGCTACGGCCCGAACAGGGTCGGCCGCTATTTCTACGGCCAGACACCCGCGTTCAAGGCGCAGTTGGAAATCGACTACACCGATGGCTCCCACGAGACCGTCGCGACCGATGCGACGTGGCGCGTGACGGATCGCGGCCCGACGCGCGAAGCGGATCTGATCATGGGCGAAGCCTACGATGCGCGGGCCGAGTTGGGCAACTGGTCCGCCCCGGGCTACGACGCGCAAGCGTGGTCCCCCGCCGTGCCGGCGAATTCGAATCCCCGCACGAAAGCCGTCTACTCCGACGCCGCCGGCGACCGCGACATGGATCTCGGTTTCCTGGCGCCGCCGAAAATGCAGGCCTACTCCGCACCGCCGATCCGCATCACGCAGGAACTGCCCGCGAAGAGCGTGAGCGAGCCCAAGCCCGGGGCGTACGTTTTTGACCTCGGCCAGAATTTCGCCGGCCTCGTGCGCCTGAAAATCAAGGGCGCCGCGGGTACGCAGGTGCGCCTGCGGTTCGGCGAGATGCTGCACCAAGACGGCGGCATCATGACCGAGAATCTGCGCAAGGCGCGCGCCACGGATTTCTACACGTTGCGCGGCGATCCGGCGGGCGAAACCTGGACGCCGCGTTTCACCTACCATGGCTTCCAATACGTTGAGCTCACCGGGCTCGCGGCCAAACCCGCACTCGACGCGATCACCGGGCTCGTGCTGCACAACGACACCCCGCTGACCGGCAGCTTCGAGTGCAGCGACCCGGTGCTCACGCAGTTTGGCCGCAACGCCCAGTGGACGCAGCGCGCCAACTTCATCGAGATTCCCACCGATTGCCCGCAGCGCGACGAGCGCCTCGGCTGGATGGGCGACGCGCAGGCCTATGTGCGCACCGCCAGCTTCAACGCCGATGTGTCCGCGTTTTTCACGAAGTGGACCGACGACGTCGCGGAAGCCCAGCGCAGCTTCGGCGCCTACCCCGACTATGCGCCCTACCCCATGGCGCACGGCGCCGCCGGCAAAACCTTCGGCACCGGCTGGACCGACGCCGGCATCATCTGCCCGTGGACGATTTGGAAAACCTGCGGCGACACCCGCATGCTCGAGCGTCATTGGCAATCCATGACACGCTTCATGGAGTGGCGTCATGCCAGCACCACCCCCGAAGGCCTCGGCACGAGCCTCGGCAATCCGTGGGGCGACTGGCTCAACGTGAACGAGACGACGCCCGTCGAATTCATCGACACGTGCTACCACGTGCTCGACTGCACGCTGATGGCTGAAATGGCCGAAGCCATCGGCCGTCCGCTCGAAGCGGCGACCTACCGCAAGCGGCGCGCGAAATCCCAGGCCGCCTTCACCAACGCCTATCGCACGGCCGAGGGCGCGCTCACCGTCGACACGCAGTCCGCCTATGTGCTTGCGCTCTCGGTCGGACTCATTCCCGAAAAGGACCTCGCCGCCGCGACCGCCATGCTCGTCGCGAAGATCGCGAAAAACGACCACCGCATGGCGACTGGTTTCCTCGGCACGAAATCGCTCCTTCCCGCGCTCACCGGCAGTGGGCAACACGATCTCGCCGTGCGTCTCTTCCAGAGCCGGAAATTTCCCAGCTGGGGCTACGAGGTTACCAACGGCGCCAACACGGTGTGGGAGCGCTGGGACAGTTTCACGGCCGAGCACGGATTCAACGGCGCGAACGGCAAGCAGAACTCCGCCATGAACAGTTTTAGTCATTACGCGTTTGGGGCCGTGATGGAGTGGGCGTATCGGGTGCTCGCCGGCATCGACACGGAGGGCGCCGGCTACCGCACGATCGTGATCCGTCCGCGTCCGCCAACTCCCGGCAGCAATCCGGATCAGACTCCGATCCACTGGGTGAAGGCGCACTACGACTCGATCAACGGTCGCATCGCGAGCGCGTGGAAACTCGAGGGCGGCGTCTTCGCGCTCGACGTCACGATCCCCGCCAATACCACCGCCAGCGTTTTTCTGCCGGCCGCCACCGCCGAGCGGACGAGCGAGCGTGGGGCGCCGCTCGCGCAGGCGAAAGGCATCCGGTCCATCGCCGCGGCCGGGAAGGCGCTCAAAGTCGACGTCGGGGCGGGCAGCTATCGTTTCGAGGTGCGGGCGCCAGCGCCGTGAAATGTTCGTGCCCCCGCGGTCGGCGCGACCAATCCGAAGCCGAAGTTTCTCCGACCATGGAGGCGGGGTGCCCTCACCCCGCGATTTGCTGGCGAGGACGCGACTTGCCGCGGGATGAGGGCACCCCCCTCCAAAATCACGTTAGAAAATCGTCGCCGATCTGATTGATCCGAATCGATATTGCCCCATGAAATTCTCGCTCTTCCTTCTCCTTTCCGCGCTCGCGTGCGTCGCGGCTCGCGCTGATGCACCGGCGAAACCCGTGAGCGTCGTCTTTGAGACGGAACTCGGCCGGGTCACCCTTGAGGTGGACGTCGCTCGGGCGCCGATCACGGGCGGAAATTTCCTCAAATATGTCGACGGCAAATTCTACGACGGCGGCGTGATCAACCGCGCGGTGCGACGGGACAACACGACGCGGCACGACGTCGAAATTGAGGTCATTCAGTGGCAGGAGAACGCCGCGCGCCGCGGCGATTTGTTCCCGGCGATTCCCCTCGAGCGGACAAGCGTGACCGGTTTGAAGCACGTGAACGGGGCGCTTTCGATGGCGCGCGCCGGAGCCGACACCGCCACGGCGTCCTTCTTCATTGCAATTGGCGATCAGCCGGAACTGGACTTCGCCGGAAAGCGCAACGCCGACGGCCAGGGCTTCGCCGTCTTCGGCCGCGTGGTCGGGGGGATGGAGGTCGTGAAAAAGATCCACGTTTCCCCCACTGGCACCGACGGAGCCTCAGACATCCTGACCTGCCCTGGAATCAGGGTGAACCCACTTGGCGATAAATCAGGCGGAGGTTGGTGGTGGGGAAACAGGTTTCCGTGGCGGTGAGGGTTTTGCAGAGTGCGGCGACGGCGGCGTCCTGTAACGG
>SXSC01000177.1 GCA_005792355.1 Opitutaceae bacterium | reverse complement strand
TCCATGTCGACTAGGGTTCAGATGCCGGAGCGTGTGAAGCCGCCGGATGACATCGGGGAAATCATTTCGCCTGGTTGCGCGTTCTTCGATGTCACGATTCCGGCGAAGGGCGCGCGGATGATCGTGTCGTCCGCCTGTTGTTCCCAGAGGGTCAGGTTGCGTTCGGCGACGGTGCGTTCGCTTTGCTGTTGGGCGAGACGGGCCCGCCAGGCTGCCGCGGCGGACTCGGCGCGATCGAATTCTGCGGGGGCGGCGGCCTGGGTTTTTTTAAGCATAGTTTGCCGCTGCAATTCGAGCTCGGCTTCTTTGAGTCGCACGCGGGTCTCCTCGAGTCCGGCGCCGGCGGCGGCGAGTTGGGCGCGGGCGAGTTGCACGCTGGCTTGGGCGTTGGTGTCGTCGAGCCGCGCGAGGAGCTGACCCTGTTTGACGGCGACGCCCTCCTCGATGTGCACCTCGGTGACTTTGCCGGTGACCTTGGACGACACGGTGGCTTCGCGCCGGGCGGTGACGTAGCCGGAGGCGTTGAGCACGGTGCGGTCGCCGCCGTTGGTGGCGACCGCGCGAGCGATGGCTGTGGTGACGAGGAGTGGTTTGGGGCGCGCGAACCACCACGCCACGGCGGCCAGCGCCGCGACCACGAGCAAAACGGCGACCCCAATCCCATTCCTGTTGGGGGAGTCGGGTGTGGCCTTACGCTCGATACGCAAATCGGCGAGCTTCGGTTGCGGCTGGCTCATGCAGGCGCGAATGCAGCAAGCGAAGAGCCAGGGCGTCAACGGCCTTATGCCCGCCATTTCGATGCCTGGAGAAAAAGGGGTCAGGTTGCTTTTTGTTGATTTAATTGGAAAAACGGCGAAATTTTGCAAAAAATCAACAAAAAGCAACCTGACCCCTTTTTCACGGGACCTCGTAAATCTCGATGAGCGCTGAGCCGGTGGTGCCGCCCGCACCGCGGACTAGCGTGGAATAGTTTCCCGGCGGCAGCAGCATGAGCAGTGCCGCATCGCGCGAGCCACTGGGCAACGCAAACGCGCCCACCTGAACAAAGGTTGATTCCAGCCGCTGCGTCCCGCCCCAGTTGTCGTTTGACCCGAGGCTCAGCCCTGCGCCGTCGAACAACTCGAGCTGCGGATCGGCCAGCGCGTCGCCAACCCCGAAGGCCACCAACTCCGGGCCGATCGCCCGGATGAGAACACTCTTAGGTCCAACTCCGCCGATCACAAACCCAACACTGAGACCCGGGCCGATGTGCTTGAGTACGGAGCCATTGATCAGTCGCGGGGTAGTGGTGGTGAAGTCACCGCCGGGCGTGGCGTCATAGATTTCCGCGAGCACCGCCCCGGTTGCGCCGGCCACTCCCGAAATTTGGATCGAGTGGTTGCCAGCCGTGAGCGCCGGCCAATAGAGCGCGGCGTCGCGGGAAGCGCCCGTCGCCAGCGCAAACGCGCCCACCTGCGCGAAAACCGCCGTGGTCGCCGCCCCTCCTCCCCAGTTGTCATTTTCGCCGATCGCGCTCGCAAGTTTGAAAATTTCGAGTCGTGGGTCGGGCAACGGGTCGGTGACGCCGAAGGCGGCGAGCGAGGGACCGGCAGCACGCACCAGCACCGGTTTCGGACCCGCAGTGCCAGCGCCCCCAATCACCGCACCGACGGTCAACACATCGGTCGGGGTGACGAGACTCGTGAGGACCGACAGATTGAGGAGCCGGCTGACGTTGGCGACGGTCCCGGGCGCAACGACCGTAATATTCACCGGTGCACTGCTGATCGTGCCGAGGGTGTTGGCAACGGTCACGCGGTAACTGCCGGCGGTGGCCCCGGAGGAGGAGGCCACCGTATGGCTGGCGCCGGTGGCGCCCGCGATCACTTCCCCGTCCTTTATCCACTGATACGCCAGGGGCGTGCCGCCGCTCGCCGCGACGGTGAGCGTAAGCGCCGACCCTGCGAGAACCGCCTGCGTTTCCGGCGCGGTGGCGATGGCGGGAAGATCCGCCAGGACGCGGCCCTGGCGCCGGGCGTTGGAGCGGAATTGCGGCCACGGGCCGGGGGCCGGCCCGACGCCAATGGCAAAGGCGTAAAGCTTCGCGTCGTCGCTCCCGACATAAAGCGTCGAGCCGAAGATCGCCGGGCTGGAGTCGATCGGGCCGCCGGTGTCGTAGGTGCGCCTTAACGTGCCATTGGCATTTACCGCGTAGAGCTTCCGGTCGTGGGCCCCGAGGTAAATCACCCCATTGGCGTCGAGGGCCGGCGAACTGTCGCCGGCCTCGCCGCCCAACGTGAACGTCCAGCGCGCCGTGCCGTCGGCGGTGGACACGGCGTGCAGCCGCCGGTCTTTTGCCCCAAAATACACCGTTGCCCCATCGGCACTGAGCGCGGGCGAGGAGGTGCTGCCAGCCGTCGCCCCGGCATAGGTCCAGCGGACGGCGCCGGAGGGGAAGAGACAGTGCAGCCGGCCGCTCGTCGCGGCACTAAAGTAGACATGGCCCGCCGCATCGATCGCCGGGGCGACATGGATCGGCTCATTGGCGTTGTACGACCACCGCAGCGTGCCGTTGGGATGGAGCGCGTAGAGGTTCCGGTCAGACGAACCCTGGTAGATCGTACCGTCCGCGGCGATTACCGGGCTCGCGTACGAACCGGCGCCGTTGACATTGAAACGCCAGCGCGTCTCGCCGGTGCCGGGTTCAAGCGCGTGGAGGTGGCCGTCACCGGCTTTCAGATACACCATCCCGTCCGTCGCGAGCGCCGGGCTGCTGCTGAGCACCGGCCCGCTGAGCCCCGGGACGACGCCGAAATTGCGCCGCCAGCGCAAGGTGCCGCCGGGTCGCAACGCGTACAGGCCGCCGTCGAGCGAGCAGATGTAGACCGTGCCGTCGGCGCCGATCGCCGCCGTGCTGCGCTCCAGCGAGTCCTGCGTGGCATGGCGCCATTTCAGCGTGCCATCCGGCTTGAACGCGTAGAGCGTGAAGTCGGTGCTGCCGACGTAAATCGTGCCGTCGGAGGCGACCGCCGGCGCGCCGCTGAGGTCGCGCAGCGTGGACGCCTGCCAGAGGGCGTCGGTGATGCTGAGCGTGAACTCGCCGGTGTTGGGCATGATTTTGGAATCCACGCTGAGGTAATACACCGTGCCGCCGCTCGCCTCGAGGGTGCAGAGCGCATCCACGTTTTCATTACCGGGGCCGGTGTTGTCGCCGGCGGCGACGAGGCGGAGGGCGGTGAGGGCCGGGCCGGTGTAGATGGCGAGCAGCGGATCGAAAAAATTGTTGGTGGCGACGGAGACTTGGAAACGGCCGCTGCGCGGGGCGGTCCAGCGATACCAGACGGAGGCGCCGCCCGCAAAACCGAGAATGCGCGGTTCGCCGGGTTCGCGGCCGGCGAGGACGTTGCGCGCGGTGACCTGGGTGCTTTCGCCGCTGAGCGGGACGGCGGCGGCGAAAGCGTCGTTGGCGGGCGCGGTCCCCAGGCTGACCAGGGTCGGCCCGCTCGCCCCGCCCTTGCCTCCAACCGCGAGTTGATAGGCGGTCCCGGCCCGGGCGGTGAACACCAACCGGCTCGAGGGGTTGGGACCGTCGTCATCGTTTGCCGCCACCACCGAGAGAGACCCCGGGCTCGTGCCGGTGTAGACGGCGAGCAGCGTGTCGTAGCCCGAGCCGCCGGTGTCGACGCTGATGGTGCCAGAGGCGGGCGCGGTCCACTCCCACCAGAGCGTGGTGGTGGCGGGGCTGCCGCCATGCGCCGGCTCGCCGGCCTCGGCGCTCGCGCCCGCGTTGTTGGTGCGGAGGGAAAGGTCCGGACCGACGACGCGCGCGCGGGAGGCGAAATCATCGTTGAACGGGCGGTTGTCCGTCGAGCTGAGCGCCTTCAAGAGGTTGAGGCGGCCGCCCGTGACCGCCTTGCCGGCGTAGGCGGGGAGGGCGTCCACGCCGCGGTGCAGCCGGTTGATGAGCTGGCGGTAATTGTCATTGGGAAAACGGGCCTTGATCAAGGCGAGCGCGCCGGCGACGTGCGGTGCGGCCATCGAGGTGCCGCTGAGTGTGAGCCCGCCGGTGTTGTTGCCGAAAAAGAGGGAGAGGATGGAGGAGCCGGGCGCCACGAGGTCGACCCAGGCGCCATAGTTGGAATACGCCGCGAGGGTCTCGATGCGGGTCGATGCCCCGACGGCTACGATGTTGTCGAGCGGATACGAACCCGGATAGTAGCGCGGCGAGGTGTCGATGTTCGCGCCCTCGTTGCCGGCGGCGGCGACGAGAATCACGCCTGCCTCCCGCGCGGCCCGCAGGACTGTGAGGTCCGCCTGCGAGTGGGTGTCGGTATACAGGCTCACGTTGATGATCTGCGCGCCGTGCCCGATCGCGTAGTCGACCCCCGCGGCGAAGTCCGAGGTGGCGATGAGGCCCTCCGCGGTCATGATGCGCACCGGCATGATCTGCACCCGCCACGCGACGCCGGTCGTGGTTGTGCCATTGTTGCCGGTGGCGCCGATGATGCCCGCGCAGTGCGTGCCGTGGCCGTGCACGTCGGACGGATCGTTGGTGCGCACGCCGTTGATAAACGACGCCCCGTTGACATCCCCGAAGGTCGGGGCGGGGTTGCGCCAGACGTTCGCCGTGAGATCGTCGTGGCGGATGTTCACTCCGGAATCGAGCACCGCGACGATGACGTTCGGCGCTTCGCGCTGGATGTCCCAGGCCGCCACCGCCCGGATGTCGGCGCCCGCGACGCCGCCC
>SXSC01000176.1 GCA_005792355.1 Opitutaceae bacterium | reverse complement strand
GGGCGGCGTCGCGGGCGCCGACATCCGGGCGGTGGCGGCCTGGGACATCCAGCGCGAAGCGCCGAACGTCATCGTCGCGGTGCTCGATTCCGGAGTGAACATCCGCCACGACGATCTCACGGCGAACGTCTGGCGCAACCCTGCCCCGACCTTCGGGGATGTCGACCGATGGGTTACAATTCGAAAAGGCGCTTGAGCCAATCCGGTTCGCTGCTGCGACGTGGAAGCGCGCCGCAACTCAGCCCCGGCTTCCGGGCACGGGATGTCGATGGACAATACCGCCTGGCCGGTTTTGTTTCAGCCCGCAGGAGCTGCAAGTGTCCGGGAGCCATCCGCCCAAGCGTCGCCGAACGCCGGCGAAATGCCAGTGAGGGAACGAAGAATGCGGGCTACCGCGGCTCCGTCGTCAGGAACTTCAGGAGCTCGACGATTTCGCGTTCGGGGAGGGCTTCGAGGAGGCCGGGAGGCATCAGCGACATGGGCGTCTTCTGGCGCTCCCGGATGTCGGATTTCGTGACGTTGATCGTTTCGGTGACCGTGCGGACGACGAGGACCGTGTCGGTCTCCTTGTCGATCATGCCGGAGACGACGCTGCCGTCCTTTTTCGTGATGATCTGGAGTTCGTAGGCAGTGCCGACGACGGCGTTGGGGTCGACGATGTTTTCGATAAAATAATCGACGCCGTTGCCCCAGGTGCCGCTGAGGTCGGGGCCGAGTTTGCCGACGTTGGCCCCGCCGCCCGTGGCATGACACGCCACGCAGGCGCGCTCGAACACCTTGCGCCCGGCCTCAAGATCGTACGACCAAACCGGGGCGTTGCGGAAGACGTCGCGCAGGCGCGCGATGGTGGCCTTGGCATCGACGGACGATTCGGACGTCTTGCCCCAGACCCGCTCCAACGTGCTTGTGACCTCGGGGTTGCGCAGATTGCGCAGCTGGCGGGCGTGCAGTGCCGTGAGCGCCTTCTTGTCGAAGGCCCCGGTCTCGATGGCGCGCAACAAGGGCAGGGCCAGCGCGGGTTTGCTCGTGAAGGTGGCGAGGGCGGCACCGCGGTCGGCGGCGTTGAGCGTGCCGAAACGCGTGAGCAACCCATCGGCAACCCGCGCGGTGTCGGCGGAGTTCGTGAGCAACGGGATCACAGAGGAGCGGAGTTCCCGGTCGTCGAGCAGGCCGACGAGCAGGGCGGTCGACTCCGTGTCGCCGGCGCGGCGCAGGAAATCGAGCGCCCGGCGGCGTTCGGCGACCGGCGTCGCGGGGTCAGCCAGGCGCGCGCGCACGGGGGCGAGCACGGCCTTGTCGCCGAAGAGGGCGGAGAGTTGCTCGGCGGCGGCCCGCGCCAAGGGATCGGTGGTGCCGGCAAAACGCCTGACGGCGTTTGCCCAAGACCCCGGCATGCTGAGGCCCGCTTCACTTTCGAGGGAGAAGGCGAAGACGCGCAAGGCGTGGACCGCGGCGATCTCGGGCAGCGTGCTGAGACGGATGGCGATCTGGTCGCGGCCGGCGGCGGTCCGCGCGACAAACCACAGGATCGAGTCGGCCAAACTGGGCAACGGCGTGCGCGCGGCGAGGTCGAGCGCGCGGGGCAGATCCGCGGCGACCGTCGGCGCGAGGGCAAACCACACCATTTTCGGAAGAAAGCGATCCTTCGCGTCTTCGCCGTGGTTGGCGAGTGCGGCGGCAACCGGCCAGCGCGACGCGAGCGGGAGCATCGGCACCGCGGCGGCAACGGCGAGGCGCACCGTGGGCGACGGATCGCTGGTGGCGAGGCGCGTGAGTGTCTCGGCGGAGATCGCCAGGGCCGAGGCGCGCTCGGTGCCGAGCTGGATGGCCCAGCCGCGGACGACGTCGGAGGAGTGCGCGAGCGCGGCGTTGAGGCCGGCGGTGTCGAGCGTGTTCGTGACGTGAAGCGTCCAGAGGGCGCGAAGTTGCGAGCTGACCTCCGATGCGGTGTTGGCGGCCTGGGCCCGCAACGTCGTGAGAGCCACCGCCGCGATCGCGCGCGTGACGGCGCGTTCCTGCAGGACGCGGCGCGCGGTGCGCACGTGCCATTCGCTGCGGTGGGTGTGCAGGGCGGCGAGTTCGAGGTCGGACTTCGCGGCGAGATCGATCTTGGCCGGCTGATAGGTCGCCGCCCACGACACGCGGTAGAGGCGGCCGCTGCTGCGATCCCAGATTTCGGTGCGCGGGTTGTGGCAGTGCTGGATGTCGCTCCAATCGATCGCGTAGACGGCGCCGTCGGGGCCGTACTGCAGATCCACCGGGAGATAGGTGGCGTCCGGCGCGAAGCTCATGTCGTAGCCCGCATGAAACGTCTCGTAGGCCGAGCCGGTGCGGACATTGACTTGGTGGTTGATTTGATGGCCGTGGAGGTTGTGGGTGAACAGGTGGTCGCGGTAGGTGTCGGGCCAGTTGTCGCCGAGGTAGATCATGGTGCCGGTGTGCGAGTGGCCGCCGTAGACGGCGGTCGTGCCCGGTTTGCCGGCGCCACCCTCACCGCTGTCGTAGCGCGCGGAGGCGAGGAGAAAATTTTTCAGGCCAGGCGCGAAATCAGGGCCGCGGTTGGAGACCCACGGCGCGTAATCGTTGTTGGCCTGGTTCCAGTAGTGGCCGTTGCGGATGACATAGGTCGTGCCGCCTTCGCCCCAGTGGCTGCGGCAATGCGTCATGAAGAGATGGCCGACACTGTTGAAATCGAGACCCCATTGGTTGCTGCCACCGTGGGAGAAAACCTCGAATTCGTGGCGGACCGGATGGTAGCGCCACACGCCGGCGCGGATTTTCTGGCGTTGCGCTTCCGGTGCACCGGGTTTGCCCACGAGCGAATGCGTGAAGACTCCGTGGCAGCCGTAGAGCCAGCCGTCGACGCCCCAGGTGAAGCTGTTGAGCGTCTCGTGCGTATCCTGAAAACCCCAGCCGTCGAGCAGCACCTGCGGCGCACCGTCGGGCACGTCATCGCGGTTCTGGTCTGGAATGAAGAGGAGGTGCGGTGCCGCGCCGACCCACACGCCGCCGAAGCCAACCTCGATGCCGCTGACGAGATTCAAGCCTTCGACAAACGTCTTCTTGGTCTCGAACGCGCCGTCGCCGTCCTGGTCCTCGAAAATGAGAATACGATCCTTGCCTTTGCCCTCGGGCTGTTTGTTCGGATAACTGAGCGCCTCCACCACCCAGATGCGGCCGCGATCGTCGAAGGCGAAAGCGATGGGCTGGTGGAGGTCGGGTTCGGCGGCGACGAGCTCGGCTTGGAACCCGGAGACGAGTTTGAGGCCGGCGACGAGTTTCTGCGCCGCGGCATTGGCGACGGCAGTGGGCTTCGCCGGATTGTCGCGCAGGTGCCAGAGGACGGGGCTGCTGTGGAGCCGCGTAAGATCGTCGACGTCGGGGTTGCGGCGCAGCGGCGGGTCGCCGTTCTTGCGCGTGGTGCCGATGCTCTTTTCGTCCGGCGATTTCTTCGCGACGGCGGCGGGCCGGGCGGGCGGGAGGGCGGTGCGGCCGAGCTGCGTGAGCTGCAGATTGCGGAACTGGACCTTGACCGGGCCGGGGCCGCTGTGGAGCTGGAGCGCGACGAGGCCGGCGTAGTCGGCGGCGTCGGACTGGTGATCATCCAGGACGGAAACACGCCGGCCGTTGATCCACACCTCGACGTGCGAGGCGCGGGCGAGGATGCGGTACGCGTTCCATTCACCGGCGGGTTTGGGCAACGAGAGGTAATCGGCGGGCTCGCCAAACTTTTCCGTCCAGCGGCGTCCGTCGGGCGCGATCGAGACCCGCGCGCCGCGCTCGACGAGCAGGGCGCGGCCGTGTTCGTCATAGATGCGGCCGAGCCACAGGGCGCCCTGGTCCAGGTCGGCCTGATAGCCGGCGGCATGGCCGTCGGCCCCCTTTTGCGCGCGGAACATGATGCCGGAGTTCGCGCTGGGCACGCCGCTGATCCGAAATTCGGCGGTGAGCTCAAAGTCGGCGACCTCGCCCTTCCAGTAAATGAATTCGTTTTTCGCGAGGCGCTGGCCGTCGGCGATCACGCCGGTGATGGCGCCGTCCTCGACGCGCCAGCTCTGCGTGCTGCCTTCCCAGCCGGTGAGCGTGCGGCCGTCGAAGATCGACTGCGTGGCGGGCGCGGCGGCGTGGAGCGGGAGACGGGAGTACGGGAAAATGAGACACGTGAAAGTGAGGAGCAGGCGGAGGGCTTCGCGGTGGTTCATTCGGATTGGGATCGATGTTAAAATTTGGATGCTGTCGACCGGGTTGTGGCTGCGAGCGTGAGCGAGTAGTGGTCGGTCCACCCGCTCACGCTCGCAGCTACGGAGGAAACCCCCGTGAGCTCGTAGCTCATTTTTTCTGCGAAAGGAGCAAAGCGGTGCCGCGTTTGTTGCCGATGATGAGGTCGGGACGGCCGTCGCCATTCGCATCGGCCGCGACGACCTGGGTGCCGATGCCCGTGCCCTCATTGATGAGATGTGGCACGTAGCTCGCGGAGCCGCCGGGGCCGCGGCGGAGGAGAAACGCATAAATGACGGGCGTGGCGTTGGGCTGCGCGTCGCCGGCCGGACCATGCGCCCACCAACGCTTGCCGGTGACGATATCGGGCAGCCCGTCACCATCGAAGTCGACAAGGTCGAGCGCGTGCAGTTGGGAGAATTGCACGCCGTTGAGTTTCTCCTCCTCCTTCGCGGAGGTGATCGGGTGCTCCTTGAAAGTGATCGCGCCGTCAGGGGCGGTGGTGTTTTCCCACCACGAGAGCCCGAAGCCGTGCGCGTGCAGGCTTGTGATCACGTCGTTGCGGCCGTCGCCATTGACGTCGAACGCGTACATCTGCGCGCCGCCCTTGGGGCAGAAGGGGAATTTGTGTTGTTTCCAAACCGGATCGCCCTTGAGCGACTCCGGCTGTTCCCACCAACCGTCTTTTTCGAGGAGGTCGGCGCGGCCGTCGCCGTTGACGTCGCCGACCCCGAGGCCGTGGGTGAAACGCTGCCAGTTGCCCGGCGTCGAGAGGGCGTGAAAGACCCACGGCGTGGCGGGGGACTTTGCGTCCCAGGTGGCGTAGCCGATGCGGCCGCGGCTCATGCACACGAGTACGGGCGCGGTGTTGGCGCCAAGGAGGCGGGCAAACGTCGGCGACTCGTTGTCGACGGGGAGGAAGACGACATTGCGGCGCCACGGGCCGCCCTTGGCTCCGGGATTCTGATACCACGAGGCGTCGACGCCCGGGAAGCCGAGCACGAAGACATCGTTCCAGCCGTCGGCGTTGAAATCGTGGACGAAGGCGAAGAAATTGTCGGAGTAGCGGAGGGGATCCCACGGGACCGCCGGGTAGAGATCATGGCGGACGGTGAAATCGGGGCCCGCCCACCAGTACGGGCCGGAGATGACGTCGAGTTTGCCGTCGTTGTTGAGGTCGCCGAAGGTGGCGCCTTCGGAGAAGAATTTACCTTCGAGCGCAACCTTGCGGTAGGAGGCGACGGTGGATTCGGCGGCAAACGCCAGCGCCGCGAGGGCGGAGGGCGCCAGCAGGGCGATCAGACAATGAAGGGGGCGGATTTTCATGCGAGGGGGGAGGCTGCTCGTTGGCACGAGCGGGAGGGGAGGGACGGAAGTGGAGCAACAACCTGACATTGGTGAGTCAAGCCCGTCCATGGGACTTGACGCAACCATGATGAGAAATTTTTCCGGGAGCAGGCGGGGCAACCAGCGTCGCCCTTAGCCCGGAAAATTCATACCCGAATGCATCCAAGGCATGAGTCACAGAGGACGCGGAGCCCAGCCACAGAGACCACGGAGCAAGACAGCGTGTTTGGCTCCGTGAACTCGGTGTCCGACCTCTGTGCGCTCTGTGGCAAAAAAATCTTCACGGAAAGTGTGATTTCTGCGGGTTAGGACCGTCGATTTCCTCGGTCGATGGAGCGCGGGTGCCCTCACCCGCCTTTCAACCGATTGCGCGGTGAGGGCACCGCGCCCCCATCAATCCTGCAGAAGCCGGGCAACCAGCCCGGTCGAAAAACCGGCTGTCCAAATCGGGTCGCGCAGCCCAAGCTGGCCCCGCCATGCGCATCGCCGTCTTTTCCGACACGCACGATCGTTATCCGCCGACGCTCCCGGAACGATTGCGCGGCGCCGACGAAATCTGGCACCTCGGCGATGTGTGCGATCCCGCGCTGCTGGTGGACTTCGAGCAGCTCGGGCCGCCGTTGCGCGTGGTCGCGGGCAATTGCGACGCGCATCCGTGGCCGCTCAGCCTGGACCTCGACCGCGAGGGAAGCCGATTTCACCTCACGCACATCCCACCGGTCCGCGCCCCTCCCGGCGCGCATTTCGTCCTGCACGGGCACACCCACGTGCCGCGCGATGAAACCGATCCACTCGGGGTGCGCTGGCTCAACCCGGGCTGCATCACGCGGCCAAATCGCGGCGCGCCGCCAAGCTTTGCCTGGCTGACCGTCGAACGCAAAAAACCGCCGCAATGGCAGCTGGTGCGGGTGTCGTGAGGCTTCGCCTCAGACCACGGGACTACGGACAACATGACCACGGTACTTTTCATAAACCTGACCGGTTCACCACCTGATTGGCTCGGCAAGAACTCTGGCTTAAGGACTTGGTCGGCGCGGCCCGATGGTGTCGCGACGCCACGCGCAGGTTTCCCGCCGGTCATCCACCACCGCCCGGCCAATTCCTCGTGAACCGAAAACTCTGGCCGAATCTGCTCAGCGCCACGCGCATCGCCCTGATGCCGGCGGTGCTGGCGTCGGCCCTCGCCGGTTCCCGACCCTGGTTCACCGTGCTGATCGCCATTTCCCTGACCACCGATGCGCTCGACGGATTTCTCGCGCGACGGTTCAACGCCTACACTGATCTGGGTCGGAAACTCGACAGCGCCGCCGACTACCTGACGATGATCGCGGGGAGCGCGGGCATCGCGCTGCTCTGGCCCGAGATCATGCGCCGCGAACTGCCGTGGGTGGTGACCGGGCTCGTGGCGTTCTTCGCGGTGATTGTGTACGGCTTTGTCCGGCTTGGCCACGCGCCCTGCTATCACACTTGGGCGTCAAAGACCGGCGCCGTGTTGTGCACGCTGTCCATTGTACCACTGCTGAACGAATGGACCGCCCTCCCCTTTCACGCCGCGATCGTGCTGTTGGTTGCCACGGGGGTGGAGGAAATTGTGATCGCATTGCTGATTCCGACGCACGTCGGGGAAATGCCGACGGTGTGGCACGCGCGGCGGCGGCGCCGGGAACGGAACGCTTCGCAGAGTTGACGCGCGCCCGTTCCGTCTTCACTTCCGAGACGCGGTGAACGACGACGGCCAACAAAGTCTGCTGGGACTCTTCACGCCCACGGCGGGCGTGCACCGGTCTCCGCCGCTGGAGTCGCGGAACGATGTGGTGTTGGAGCGCAGCCATCGCGCCCGCAATTACCGGCTCACGCTGCGCCGTGATGGCGTGGCGGTCGCCACGATTCCCGCCCGCGGTTCAGAGCGCGAGGCGTGGCGTTTCGTCGAGCAACATCGTGAGTGGCTGAACCGGGCGCGGGAACGACAGCGCAAGCGACCGCGCGCCGCGGAAGTGTGGACGATCGGCACGCACGTGCTCTGGCGCGGCGAGCTGGCCGAGGTGCGCGTCGCGGCCAATGGCGACCCGGCGGCCGGCGCGCTGCTGCGTTCGGGCTTCGGAGCGCAGATCCGTTCGAGCCATTCGACCAGCTCAGGGCCGGCCGGGACGGCCGGCCGGCCGATGGTGTGCCTGGCGGCGGATGTGTTTCGCGTGGCGCGGCTGGACGGCGATCTGCGGCCGACGCTCGAGGCGCATTTTGCGCGGCGCGCGAGAGTCGAGCTGCCCGCGCGCGCATGGGAACTCGCGGCGGTCACGGGCGTGGAGGTGAAGATTGTGACGGTGCGCAACCAGCGTTCACGCTGGGGATCGTGCTCCGCCAACGGTACCATTTCCCTCAACTGGCGGCTCGTCCAGACGCCGGACTTCGTGCGCGACTACATCATCTATCACGAGCTGATGCACCTCCGGGAGATGAACCACTCGGACCGTTTTTGGGCGCGGGTCGAAGAGGTCTGCCCCGGCTGGCAGGAGGCCGAGCGCTGGATCAAACGCAACGGCGCGCTGGTCGGTTTGTGAGGCTTTCGCGGCGCGAAAACCTAACGCCAGTCGATCAATTCGACCTCGAAAATCAGCGTGGCCCGGCCGGGAATTTTGGGCGGCGAGCCTTTGTCGCCGTAACCCAGCCAGTGCGGAATAATCAGCGTGCGTTTCTCGCCTTTCTTCATCGTAAGAAACGCCTCGTCCCAACCCTTGATCACCGCACCGGTGCCGACGCGGAAAACGAACGGCACGCCCCGGCGATACGAGCTGTCGAACGAGGTGCCGTCGAGCAGCCGCCCTTCGTAATGGGCGATGACCTCGCTGCCCACCGACGGCGTGTCCGTGCCCGTGCCGCCCGCCCGCATGAGGTAACGCAGGCCCGACGCCCGCCGGACCGCGGTGCCGTAGTGCTGCGACAGAAACAATTCGTCGTTGGTGGAAACCTGGGGGTTCTTCTTGTCGAGGGCCTCGCGCATGGCGCTGTTGATCGGCCGGTCGCGGGGATCATTGCGCGAAAGCATGCCGGAGCGGGTGATGAGGGCCGCGGTCCCGAGGATCGCGCCGAGCAGGAGCAGGTAGAAAAAGTTACGCATGGAATCGACGGAGGACAGTGGGCGGTCCAGCGCGGCTTGGCAAACCCAGAGGTTTTTCCGCGGCGGAAAAACCTATGACCCGCTCGACGTGTGATCCTGGATGATCCGCCACTGGGTTCCCGTCTTCCGCAAAGTGAGCGTGAAGAGTCCGGTGGGTTTGTCTTTCCCGCGCGTGAGCGTCCAGCGGCCGAAGGCGATTGCCGCATCGGGGGCGAGGACGGTGATTTCGAGTTCGGTGAACGCGAGGGTGCCCATCGTCGCCTTGTCCGGATATCGCTGTTTGTAGCCTTCGAGCGTCGGCCGCCAGCCGAGTGTCACGCTGCCCCCCGAGGCGAAGCGCAGGGTGTCCGTCTGCGCGTAGGCCTGCATGAACTGATCGATGTCGCCGCGGTTCCAGGCGGCGCATTGGACGGTGAGCAGCGACGTGATGTAACGGGCGGCGGAGGGCTCTTCCGCCGCGGCCAGCGGCGAGGCCGGCGCGGAGGCGAAGAGGACGGTGGCAAGGAACAGGATTGCGTGACTTTTCATGAGGATGACGGGAAAAATGGAGGTGGCGCGGTGCTTCAGCCCGCGCAGGGACGAATCGAGACGATCCAGCGCGAGCCAGAGCCTCGCATTACTTCCGCCCGAGCAATTCCAGCCCGGCCGCCGTCAGCGCGGTGATGCCGGTCTTGATCGTCGGCTCGGGGACGGGGGCAAACTTGCTCGAGTGCAATGAAGGCAGCGGCGCGCCGGTGCGCTCACTGGCAGCCACCGCCTCGGGCGCGACGGCGCCAACGCGGAACAGGCACACGGGGATCTTTTCGACCGTGCGGCCGAAGCGGCCGAAATCCTCGCCGCCCATCTCGGGATCGATCGACTTCACACGGTCGGCCCCCAACCACGCGACGAAGGCCTCGCGGAGGCGGCGCGTCAGCGCAGGATCATTGTACGTGGCGGGCGTGTATTCGCCATCCGCGACGGTCACGATCGGAAACCGATCTTCGGGCAGGCCGGCCGCGATCGCTTCGCCGCGGCAGATGCGCTTCACCGCGTCGAGGGTGCGATTGCGCACCTCGTCGGCGTAGGAGCGGATCGTGAGCTGCAGTTTCACCTCGTCGGGAATGATGTTGTGCTTGGTGCCGCCGTGAAACGAGCCGACGGTGACGACCACCGGATCGACGGGGCGGGTCTCGCGGCTGACAATGGTCTGCAGCGCCAGCACAATGCGCGACGCCAGCACGATCGGATCCTTGGTCGTGTGCGGATACGCGCCGTGGCCGCCGATGCCACGAACGGTGATGTCAACCGAGTCGACGTTGGCCATGGCGAAACCTTCGATGGTCCCGACGGTGCCGGCGGGCAGCGTCGCGCTGTCGTGCAGCGCAAGCGCAAAATCGGGTTTCGGGAACTGGCGATAAAGCCCGGCGGCGAGCATCACGCGGGCGCCGACGCCAGTTTCCTCGGCGGGCTGGCCGACAAAGACGAGCGTGCCGGCCCAGCGATCCTTGAGGGCGACCAGCGCGCGGGCGGCGCCGATAAAACACGTCATGTGGATGTCGTGTCCGCAGGCGTGCATGGTGGACACCTCCTGGCCGGCGAGATTTTTTGTGCGCACTTTGCTCGCGTACGGCAGGCCGGTTTCCTCCGTCACGGGCAGCCCGTCGAGGTCGGCGCGGATGAGCAAGGTCGGGCCGGCGCCGTTCTTGAAAATACCGACCACGCCGAAGCCGCCGCCGAATTTTTCCGTCACCGTGAAGCCCGCCGTACGCAGCTCTTGCGCGACGATGCCGGACGAACGTTCCTCCATGAGGGAGAGTTCGGGATGGGCGTGAAGATCCTTATAGAGCGCGTCGAGCGACGGATAATCGGCGGCGAGTTTTTGGGCGAGGGCGGTGCGGAGAGCGGGGTCGACAGACGCGGCGGTGGACGGTGCCACGAGGCAAACCGCTGCAAGGACGAGCCCTGGGATGGAGTGAAATTTCATGGCTGGTCGTCAAAGTCGAATGCGGCGCAAGGCGCTGCGTTGCAGCCGCGCCCGCCCGCGCCGTTGGCTGTCGTCGAACAATGCGCGGAGTGCGGGGTCGGTGCGAAGCTCGGTGTGGCGGCCTTGCCTCTGGCGGTGGTGGGCATGCGTGAAATCGATGAGCCACACCGACGCAAAGACAAATCCGATTTCGAGTCTGCGGCGCGGTGGCCAGGTCGAGGCAATCAGTCCGACCCTTACCCTGCGTCTCCTTCTTCGCTGGCTGGCACTCGCCCCGGCCCGCCCGAATTTCATCTTCATCCTCGCCGACGATCTCGGCTGGGGCGACCCGGGTTGCTCCGGCAACACCTTCCGCCACCCGCCCAAGCTCGATCGCCTCGCGTCGCCGGGGAAACCTCTCACCGATTTACACTGGTTGTTTCGCCGCTGAGGCGGTAACGATTGCGGCGTTCCCCATTCATCCATGACCCATTCATTTCGAAGCAGTGCGACCCCGCTGGTTCTTGCCATCGCTGTGCTGCTGGCCCTGCCGCTTCGCTCGCAAGTGGCTGCCGGCAGCATCGAGGGCCGCGTCTTCAATGCCGCGACCGGCTCCGCGCTCGTCAATGCCCGCGTCGCGCTGGAGGGCGCCGGACGTGAGGTGATCACCGACGAGGCCGGCTCTTTTCGCCTCACCAGTGTGCCCGCGGGCGAGGCCCGCCTCAATGTGAGCTACCTCGGAATGGTGCCGCAGAAGGCGACGATCAGCGTCGCCGCCGGTGCCGAGGCGCGCCGTGATTTTGAACTCGTGCTCGACCGCGCGAGTCGAAGTGCGACGGCGGACGACGCCGTGAAACTCGACGCCTTCACCGTCGTCGCCGACCGGGAGATGAGCGCGCAGGCGATCTCGATGAACGAGCAGCGCAATGCGCCGAATATCAAGAACGTCGTCGCGCTCGATGAATTCGGTGACCGCGGCAGCGAGAACATCGGCGAGTTTCTCCTCTTCCTCCCCGGGGTCTCGATCGCGACTTCGGGCTCCGAACCGACGACGGTTTCCTTGCGCGGTTTTCCCGGCAACAATTCCGGCCTCACCCTCGATGGTGGCGAGATGGCGACCTCGTTTGGCGGCAACAGCCGCTCGCTCGATCTGCGCGAAATGCCGATGAACAACGTCTCGCGGGTCGAGGTCACCAAGGTCCCGACGCCCGACATGCCCGCGGCGGGTCTTGGCGGCTCGATCAATCTGATTTCACGCAGCGGTTTCGAGGCGAAGACGCGGAGATTCAGCTACAACGTCTACAGCCAGTTTCACAATCGCAATGGGCTCACCTTCGATGGTGGTCCGCGCAATCATAACTCCGCGAACTCGCCGCGTTTCATTCAGCCATCCTTCGACTTCAGCTACCTTCAGCCGGTCAATCGCAACTTCGCCCTCACCGTCGGCGGCTCGCGCACCTGGCGGTTCAAGCCGATGGAAACCGGCACCAAGGACACCGACGAGCAGCCCACGTGGGACCTCGTGCGGCTGGTGCAAACCACGAGCCAGTGGAACAGCCTCGCGCAGACCTTTCAGACGCTCCAGGGCTCGGTCGGCATCGACTGGCGCATCAGCCCGACCGACACAATCTCGGCTAACGTGAATTACCGCGACTACGGCCTCTACATCACGCGCAGTGTGCTCGGTTTTGGCTACGGCGCGGGCGCGACCGGTGGCGCGACGTTTTCGCAGGGCGCCGCCACGGGCGTCGGCACCGTGACGATGAATGGCGTCGGCGAGAACGTCGACATCACCACGCAGACCAAACACTACACCCTCAAATACCGCCACCGGGGCGATCTCTGGCGTTGGGACGTAATTGGCGCGTTGTCCGGCTCCGCGTCCGACCGGCACGATATCGAATCAGGGTTCTTCAATCTCACGCCGGCTACGCTCACCGGCGTCGTCCTCCGTGGTGACGATATCCCTTCCTCCGGCGGCACGATTCCCACGCGCTACAGCGCCACCCGCGCCGGCGCGCCGGTTGATGTCTATGACGGCGGCAACTACACGCTCGGCAACCCGACGACCAACCAACCGGATTGGAACACCCACAAGACTAATCTCCGCCTCGACCTCGCGCGCGACTTCCTCGGCACGATTCCTTTCACCCTCAAAGCCGGAACGGCAATCGACACCTATACCACCGACCAGCGGCGCTACGGGAAGACCTGGGCCTTTCGCCCCAACGGCTCCACGCTCGCCGCCGACCGCCTCGCGAGCCGCTTCTCCGTCTTCGACGAGGCATTCATCACCGATTCGCCCACGGTGTTCGGCAGGAAAGTCCGTTGGATCAGCGGCCAGAAGATGTTCGACCTTTACCGGGCGAACCCCTCGTGGTTCGTCCTGGACGAAGCGCAGAATCATCAGGACGTCGTCAATAATTCCCGAAGATTGCGGGAGACCATCTCGGCCGGCTATTTCCGTGCCGACGTCCGTCTCTTCAAGAACCGTCTCTGGGTGGTGGCCGGCGTCCGCTACGAGCGCACCGCCGACCAGGGCACCGGCCCGCTCAACGACATCAACGCCCAATTTCAACGCAACGCGAACGGCACGCTCGTCGACAGCAATCCGAACCTCGCCGGCATCCAGCGCGTCCCGCTTTCCACCGATCCGCTCGTGCTCCGCAAACTTCGCTACGTCGAGCGCGGCGCCACCGCCGACCGCCACTACGACGGTTACTATCCGAGTGTGAACGCGTCGTTCAACCTCACGGAAAATCTCATTCTCCGCGCCGCCTACGCGCAGACGCTCGGCCGCCCCAACATCAACAACGTCATTCCCAGCACCTCCATCTCTGATCCGGACGTCGCCAATCCCGTGATCACCGTCAACAATGCGGGCCTGAAACCGTGGAGCGCGAAGAGCTACGACCTTGCGCTCGAGAGCTACCAGATCAAGGACGGTTTTGGGTCGATCGGCGTGTTTCGGAAGAGCGTGAAAGATTTCTTCGGCAGCGTGAGCACCGCGGCCACGCCGGAGCTCCTCGAACAGTATGGCCTCGAAAGCGACCCGTCGCTCCTCACCTATCAGATCTCGACACGCACCAACGCCGGTGATGCGCAGATCGATGGCTTTGAGCTGTCCTACCGGCAGTCGCTCACGTTCCTGCCGTCTTGGGCGCGCGGTCTGCAGGCCTTCGTGAACTTTACCAAACTCAATCTCAGCGGCACCAACACCGCCGATTTCTCCGGCTACAATCCCAAGTCACTTGGCGGCGGCCTCAATTTTGTTCGCGGTCGCCTCGCACTCAAGACCACCATCAGTTATCTCGGCGACACCCGCACCGGTGCCGTTGCCGCCAGCGCCACGGTGCCCGTCGGCACCTTCAACTATCAGGCCAAGCGCCTGCGCATCGGCGTCAACGCCACATACAATCTCACGCGGCGTTACGCGCTCTACGCCTCCGTGGTGGACTGGGGCGGGTTTGTGCAGGACCTCCAACGCTACGCGCCCGGCACGCCCGACTACGCAAAGCCCACGCGTTGGCAGGAACTCGGTTTCTACACCAACGTTGGCGTGCGCGGATCGTTCTAAACCATCGCTCCCGTGCGTCCCATTCCCGGCCCTGTGCTGCGACTGCCAATCTTCTTTCCGCGTAGCTGCGTGCGCATTACCGTCGCCGGCGGCTTACTCGGCGCTCGCTGATTCTCCTCCCCTTTCCTCCCATGCAACATCGCTTCCGCGGCCTCGTGGCCGCCCCCTTCACGCCCTTCAACGCCGACCGCTCGATCAATCTCGAGGTCATCCCAACCTACGCCCGCTTCCTGCGCGAGAACGGCGTCAGCGCCGCCTTCGTCTGCGGCACGACCGGCGAAGGACTTTCCCTCACGCTCGCAGAGCGCCTGGCCGTCGCCGAAAAGTGGATGCAGTCCACCGATGCGCGCCTGCCGGTGATCGTGCATGTCGGGCACACCTGTCTCGAGGACGCGCGCACCCTGACCGCCCACGCCGCCAAGCTTGGCGCCGCCGCCGTCTCGGCGCTGGCGCCGATGTTTTTCAAGCCGCGCCACGTCGCCGAACTGGTCGACTGGTGCGAAGCCGTGGCCTCCGCCGCGCCCTCGCTCCCGTTTTACTACTACCACATCCCTTCAATGACGGGAGTCACGCTGCCCGTGGCGGAGTTTCTCGCGCAGGCCGCCGATCGCATTCCGACGCTCGTCGGCGTGAAATACACTTACGAGGACTTCCCGGACTACAATGCGTGCGTCAAGGTCGCCGGTGGTCGCTTCGACATCCTCTTCGGCCGCGATGAACTCCTCCTTGAAGGCTGGAAGAGTGGCGCGCTCGGCGCGGTCGGCAGCACCTACAACTACGCCGCGCCGATCTATCTGCGCCTGCTCGCGGCGCACCAAAACGGCGACGAAGCCACGGCGCGCGCCCTGCAGGACACCGCGATCAAGATGATCGCGATCTGCAACGGCGCGGGCGTCACGCACCTCGCCGCGTCGAAGGCGCTCATGGCCATGCTGGGCGTCGACTGTGGTCCCGTGCGACTACCGCTCGCCCAACCGACCGCCGCCCAGCTGGCCACCCTGCGCGCCAGGCTGAACGAAATCGGCTTTTTCGATTTTGCCTGCCGCCCGGTGGCGAAGCCGTGAGCCCACCCAAATTTGGGTGGAACTGACCTTTGCGAAGATGCTTGGTTCAAACGAACGCGCGAAGCTGCGAAGTCGGGCGAGTTTCGAAATGGAGGGTAAAAAGCAAGAGTCCACGGAGCAACCCCCGGGAAATTTCCGAAGATCGAACCATGTGGCCGGGGTCGCCGGCCCTGGGAAAGTGAACGACGATCTTCGTTCCGGCTTCCCCGGGCTCGGCGAGCCCGGCTACACCAAGCCGACGGCGCGATTGCCTTCCGCCCCATGGCGCGCAACGTCGCCCCCATGCCCCTCCTCCGCCCGACCTCGCATCTGTTGCTCGCCCTGGCGCTCGCCGCCACCCCCGCCGCCGCCCGGCCGCGCGCGCGCGATCTCGGTGTCCCGTTTCCTGGTACACCCGGGCTTCTCAACGCCATCACGGATGTCGCGGGAGTCGAGGTCGGCCACGTCACCTTGATTCGCGGCGAGGGCAAACTCGTCGTCGGCGAAGGTCCGGTGCGGACCGGCGTCACCGCCGTTTTACCCCGGGGAAAATCCTTTTCCGGCCGCGTCTTCGCCGCCCGCCACAATCTCAACGGCAACGGGGAAATGACCGGAGCCGCGTGGCTGGACGAGTCCGGCTGCCTCGGCTCCCCCATCTTGCTCACCAACACGCACAGCGTCGGCGTCGTCCGCGACGCCGTCATCGCCTGGCTCATCAAGCGCTCAACCGGCGGCGGCTATTCGGGCGACGTCAGCCTCCCGGTCGTCTCCGAAACCTACGATGGATTTCTGAACGACATCGACGGTTTCCACGTCAAGCCCGCCCACGCCGTCGCGGCCCTCGAAAGCGCAACCGGGGGCCCCGTAGCCGAGGGTGGAGTCGGCGGCGGCACCGGCATGGTCGCGCATCGCTTCAAGGGCGGCATCGGCACTTCGTCGCGCGTGCTCCCCCTGGCGGACGGCGGCTACACGCTCGGCGTGCTCGTCCAGGCGAACTATGGCCGCCGGGACAACCTCCACATCGCCGGCGTCCCGGTCGGCCGCGAGCTGACCGACCTCACCCCCACCAAGGGCGCACCCAAGGACGGGCAGGGCTCGATCGTGATCGTCATCGCGACCGACGCGCCGTTGCTGCCGCACCAACTCCGGCGGATCGCCCAACGCGCTTCCCTCGGCGTCGGCATAGTCGGCGGCCGCGGCGAAAACAGCTCGGGCGATCTCTTCATCGCGTTTTCCACCGCCAGCCCCGACGAAGTGTCCAGGACTGACGGACTCGCACAGCTCGCCATGCTGCCCAACGACCGCATCAACCCGCTCTTCCACGCCACCGTCAACGCGACGGAGGAAGCCATCGTCAATGCGCTGATCGCCGCCGAAACGATGACCGGCATCAATGGCAACACCGTCTACGCGCTCCCACACGACCGCCTCGTCGCCATTTTGCGCCGGCACCACGCGCTCGCTCCGGCGCCGGCAGCTCCCGCGCCGCGCTGACGCCGCCACCTGATCATGATTGCGCAGATCGCCGCCGAAAAACCGGCGATTCCTCAGAGGGAAAGTAACGTAATACGTTACATTCAAAATCCGGGGTTTTCTCCGGGAGGCACAACCGCGACCCGGGTCGGGACGATTTTTTGGTGGTCGCGCGGTGCTTCAGCCCGCGTCATGAATTTACTGAACGTGTCCGAACGCGGGCTGAAGCTCCGCGCTACGAAGCAGGCGCACTACAGCTCGTCGTCCCGCGCTCCCGGCAGCGCGCTCGCGGCCGGATCGCGCCGGACCCGTTCCAGCCAGGCCCCAATCTGGGGATCGGCCGCGCCGAACTCCGCCGGCCACGGCGCGGCCACCAGATCGATCACCCGGAGTGCGCCATCGAGCCCGCGGACAAAATTCCGCGCGTGCAAATCCGCCACCAGCCAGGGCACGCCGTCATGAAAAAACAACCGCGGATGATCGCGGTTGGCCCGGAGGAATCGCGACGGGATTTCGATCAACGGCCGGGGCAGCCGCTGCGACATGTCGTCGCCCTGGGGCAGCGGCTCGCCCAGCGTCTGCTTCGTGACCAAGCTGCCCTCGGGCGTGACGGCCACCACTTCCGTCGCCATGCCGCCGAGGGCCGAGATGAGCAGGAGTTTCTCCAGCAGGCCGCGATAGCCGCCGAGCTCCGCCTCCGCCACCAGCACGGTTTCGTCGCCGCGCCGGAAGCCGAACTCGCTCCCGATCCTTTTGTCTTCGCGCGGCAGGAAAAACTTGTACACGGAACCATTCTCCACCGAGACAAACGCCGAGGCCTCGACGCCGCTGTGCAGATACCGCAGCCGCGCGTTGGGTTCCTCCAGCGGGTGCTCGACCTCCGCCGCAAAGCCGAAGTCCTCGAGGCGGCGCAACGGCAACCGGGCCCGAAAATCGCGGATGGCGTCACCCAGCGCGGCCCACTCCGGCCCGGAACTTTCGAGCAGCGCTACTTCGTCTTCGGCGAGGAGGACGAGATCCCGGTCCGGGTCCGAATGCGTTCGGAGATCGCATTTTTCTGCAGCCGCGCCGAGACGAGCGAGCGCTTCCAGTCGTCGCTCGTGATCGTCTTGAAGAGCGGCGCTTTCGTCCGCGCCGGGGAGGGCGCGGCCTTGGAGGTACGTGGGTTTTCCGGTGAAGACATCTTGCATGAGTCCGCCATCCGCGAACCGTCGGCGGCACGGCAGGGAAACGCAAAGCCGTTCTGCCGACAAGCGGGGTTTTGCTCCGCCCCAACCGTTACAGCGCCGCCAGCAGGCCGCCGTCGACGTAGAGGATCTGGCCGTTCACAAAATCGCTCGCGCCCGACGCGAGGAACACCGCCGCACCCGCGAGCTCGTGCGGCTGACCCCAGCGGCCCGCCGGGGTGCGGCCGCAAATCCAGCGATTGAACTCCACGTTTTCCTTCAGCGCCTGGTTCAGCTCGGTCTCAAAATACCCCGGCGCGATCGCGTTGGCCTGCAACCCGTGCTTCGCCCACTCGACCGCCATCGCGCGCGTGAGCATCTTCAGGCCGCCCTTCGCCGCCGCGTAGTTGCCGATCGTCGGCCGCGACACCTCGCTCATCACCGAGCAGATGTTGATGATTTTTCCGCGTCCGCGCGCGATCATCCGCGGCGCCACGGCCCGGGCGACGAGAAACGCACTGGTCAGATTCGTCTCGAGCACCGCCCGCCATTGCTCCTCCGTCATCTCCACGAGCGGCGCCCGGCGCTGGATGCCCGCGTTGTTGATCAGGATGTCGATCCCGCCGACTTCGTCCTCGATTCGCGCCACCGCCGCCGCACTCGCCGCGCCATTCGTCACGTCAAAGGCCGCGGTCGTCACCCGCAACCCGTCGGCCCGCAGCGCCGCCGCCACCGTCGTGAGTTTCTGCTCATCGCGACCGTTCAGCACCAGCGCCGCCCCCGCCTGCGCGAGCCCGCGCGCCATCGCCAGCCCGAGCCCCTGGCTCGAGCCGGTGACGAGCGCCGTGCGCCCGGACAAATCGAAGAGCGGATTGGCCGGCGGGATTTTCATGGCAGATGGTCGGTCGGGTGGCGGCGCCGTTCAGTTCAGGACGACCGTGGGGGTTCGATCGCCGCGCGGGCGCCGCCGGCCAGGTGCACCGTCTGCGTCGGAAACGCGAACGACAGGCCGCGTGCTTCCACCGCCCGCATGATGGCCAGGTTCACCCGCTGCCGGCAGTCCAGCGCCTTGGGGAAATCCGGTTCGGGCACCTCATAGGCCAGCCAGAGATCGAGGGATGACGGGCTGAAGTCGCGGAAGAACACCAGGACGCCCGCCGCATCGACCTCCGGCTGCGCCGTGATGATGCGGCGAATCTCCTGCACGATTTCCTCCAGCTGGGCGGGCTTCGTCTCGTAGGTCAGACCGATGACCTGTTCGATCCGGCGGCGCGTGAAGCGCGACAGGTTTGTGATTGTCTCGGCCGCGACCATCTTGTTCGGGACCACCATGAGCGAATTGTCGGTCAACCGAATGCGGGTCGAACGGAGCCCGATGTCCTCGACCCGGCCGACGTTGGCGCCGATCTTCACCACTTCGCCGATCTGAAACGGCTGATCCACGGCCACGACAATCGCCCCAAAGATATTCGCCAGGGTGTCCTGCGCCGCGAGGGCGAAGGCCAGTCCGCCGATGCCCAGGCCCGCGAGGATTGCTTTCACGTCGAATCCGAGGCTCTGGCAGGTGAGCAGCACCGCCACGACCGCGAAGACCGAGAGCACTGATTTGCGGATCCACGGCATGAACGCCGCAACCCCGAGTCCGCGCTGCCGCGCCATCTCGTCGCCATGCGCGAGCAGCGCGGCCAGCGCCCGCCAGAGTGCCCAGAAAACCACGAGGGAAATCGCCACCTGCGAACCCGAGCCGATATAGAAGTCGGCCTCGGGCGAGAGCTTCAAAACTTTGAGCGCGGAGAACAGGCCGATCACCATGATGAACGAGACCGCGGGCCCTTCGAGCGCCGGAAACAATTTGTCATCCAGGGTAGTCGCGGTTTTCGCGGCCATTTTTTTCAGCAACGCAAAGACCACCCCCGTCACGATGCGCCGCGCGAGCAGGGCCACCAGCAGCAGCAGCGCGCTGAGCGCGTAATGCGTCACCGTATTCCCGCTCGTCCGGATGTCGAACAGGGCGAGAATCGAATCGACAAGGTGTTCGAGAAAATCCGGCGGGTGCACCTCGGACTTGAGCCGGGTGGTCGCCGCGGCCAACGCGTTGATCGCCGGTGGCGTCGCCGCGTCGGCCGCGCGAACCTCCCCGCCCGCGGGAGCTGGCGCCGCCGCCGCGGCCACCGCCGGCACCGGGCACATCCACGCCAACGCCAACCCACTCGCCAGTCGGATAAGGAAACGATTCATCGAGGGCGAGCACTCAAGGCCCGCGCCGGGCATTGTCAAAAAATTTGCCCGCCACCCCGCCCGGGGGCATTTTCGAGTTGAGGGTGAGCGTCGCAGCGCAAAAGGGAACGGCGGTGGCCTGACCGCCGACGAGCGGCGGATATCATCGGCGTTCGGCTGGCCGGCAGAACGCCCCTCCTTGCGACCGCCACCGACAACTCGGAGAAACATACCACCCGGGTTTACCCCCCGGGCGTCACCGGCGCCGCCGGTCGTCGCCGCCGGGACCAACCGAGCAGGAATATCCCGGTGAACAGCACCGCCTCGACGAAATAGCGCAGGTAGTTGTAGGCCTGCAATCCGTCGGCCGCACCCGAGAAGCTGTGCCACCAGGGCAGGAGCCGCGAAGCCACGACCACGTCCGTCAGCATCATCTCTCCACCCACCTTGCCGAGGATCGCCGCGCCGATGAAGACCACGATTTGATATTTCGCCATCAGCTGCGAGATGACATTGCTCGCAAACACGACGAGCGGGATGCTCAGCGCCAGCCCGAAGAGCAGGAGGCCGAAGTGGCCCCGCGCCGCCCCCGCGACCGCCAGCACGTTGTCGAGCGACATCGTGATATCCGCCACCATGATCATCCAGACCGCCTGCCAGAGCCCCCGGGCGCCCGACCCATCCTCACCCGCCGGCCCTTCGTTTTGCTTGAGCAACTTGAACGCGATCCAAACGATGAGGAGCCCGCCGACGAGCTGGACAAATGGGATGGTCAGCAACTGGGTGGCGACAAAGGTGAGGCCGACCCGCAGCACGACCGCGGCACCCGCGCCCAGGGCGATCCCAATCATGCGCTGCCGGGCCGGCAGGTTGCGCACCGCCAGCGCGATCACGACGGCGTTGGCGCCGGCGAGCACGATGTCGATCCAGACGATATTAAAGATTGCCACACACCACTCCCAGGCGGTGTGGGGTTCGGTCACGAGGACGGCGGCAAGCAACATGAAGGGGGCACTGCATTTCGCCGCCCTCGTCGCGTCAACGGCAAATCGCCGGTTGCTATTCGAGAAACCGTCCCGCCCATTCCGACCGCGCCAGCGATCCCGGTTGCCAAGGCCCAAAAATGCGGCGGCGCCAGCGCGCCACCCCGCGATAGCCCGCATCCCGCAGGCCCGCCGGGACGATCGCCAGCAACGCCGCGAGCGTGGAGGCCAGCCGTCTTTCCGTACTGCGCAAGGCGCCGATCACACCCGCGGTTCGCACCAAATATTCCCTCTGGTCCCGCCGGCTCCAGTCGGGCACAAAAATCAACGTGTCAAAATCCTCCGTGGGCAACCCTTGGGCCCGGAGAAAATCCTGCGCGGTCGGCCCTTGCAGCGGAGCGAATCTCAGCCGCCCCGCCCGATCCAAGCGCAGCAGCACCCGCACGATCCGCTGGCAGAGCCCGCATTCGCCGTCGAAAAACAGCACCGGCCCGGCCGGCGGTCCATCTTGCTTTGGATGCGACGTTTTCAATTCAAAGATCCGGCCTGAATTCTGAGGTCGGTGCGCGACCGCCAGCTGAATCGTCACCACGTGCCGGAGCGATCTCCCGGAGTTTCGTTGCGCGCAGCGAAGGCGGGCGAAAGCGTGGCGGCATAGTCTCAACCGTCGGCCGGACCTGTGTTCCGTGCAAAAGAAAACGCCGGGCGGGCGCATGGCACCACCCGGCGGTTGGAGGTCGGCGCGGGTGCGAGCCCGCGCCGGGCATTCGTGGTCGCGTTAGCTTACGGTAATCTTCCGCGGTTTCACCGCCTCGTGTTTCGGCAGCGCGAGGCGCAACAGGCCGTCTTTCAGCTCCGCCGCGATCTTGTCGCTGTCGACGGCGTTGTCGTGCGCCAACACGAGTTCGAACGGAGCGTCCACCGTCTCGCGGTGCAGCGCGGTCCAGCCTTTGGGCGGCGTCCACGTGCGCCGGCCGATGATGCGAATCTCGTCCTCGCCCGCGGTGACTTCCAGGCCGTCCTTGGCCACGCCGGGGAGCTGCACGCTCACGACGAAGGCCTCGTCCGTCTCGGTGATGTCATGGATCGGTCTTACGGTTGGTATGAAATCCGCGGGTTGATTCTCTCCGACCGTGACCGGCTGGCGGGAGAGCGTGGGAATGAGCGTATTGAGCAGGGACATGGTATTTTCGTGGGTTGAGATTTGAGTGAGGTCGGTGGATTGATTTGTCCAGGGTGAGCGCGGCGGGTTATTTGACCGCCACGGTGATTTTCTTGGGCTGCGCCGGTTCACGCTTGGGCAACGTCACGGTGAGAACACCGTGCTCGTAACCGGCCCCGATTTTATCGGTCTGGATGTTGTCTCCCACGCTGACCGACCGGCTGAACGAATAGGATTCGATCGCCCTGGCGTTGTCCTTTGCGGCGGCGTCCGTCGCGGAAATCTGCGTCCGCCGAGTGGCGGCGATCGTCAGGTCACCGTCGGTCATCTCGACGTTGATGTCCTCGCGGTTCAGTCCGGGAAGTTCCGCGCGGACGTAGGTGTTGGCCTGGTCCTCAAAGAGGTCGACCGCGAAGCGAGCTGGCGTCGGCGCGCCGAAACCGCCCAGCGCGGTTTCAAACAGCCGGTTGATTTCCGAATCGAGGCCGGACCACGGCGAGCGTGGGAGTCCGCCGAACGACGGTGCGGCGTGGCGAAGCGCAGGATAGGTATAACGAACGAGTCTCATGTGATATTTTCTCCGGTTGAGTGGTTGGAACTGAGGACCACCCTCTCGCACGTCGCGGGCCACCCGCGGCCGCGCGACAAATCGCGCGCCCGCCGCGACTTGACGCGGTGCCGCACCCCTGCACCGGGTAAAACCGTCCCGCACTGTGCCGTCACACGTGGGAAAAATCGTCGCGCTACCGTGGCAAACTGTGATCTGATACGGAATCCGCATGAGCTCCTTCGACTTCGATACCGCCCCCGGGCGCCGGGACACCGATTCCCAGAAATGGCAAAAATACGCCGGCCGCGACGTACTGCCACTCTGGGTGGCCGATATGGATTTCAAGTCGGCCCCCGCGATTCTCGCAGCACTGCATCGGCGGGTGGACCATGGAATTTTCGGTTACGCCCGCCCGTTAAAGTCGACGGTCGACACCGTCGTCGCCGCAATGGAGCAGCGCTATGGCTGGAAAATCGATCCGTCGTGGATCGTCTGGCTCCCGGGCCTGGTGGTCGGGCTCAACGTGACCGCGCAGGCCTTCGCCCAACCAGGTGAGGAAGTACTGACACTCTCGCCGGTCTATCCGCCCTTCATGAGCGCGCCGAAGAACAGCGCGCGCGCGTCGGTCAGCGTGCCGTTTGTCCATCAGCCCGTCGGTGGGGGCAGTTGGGAAATCGACTGGGACTTGCTGGAGCGCGCCGTCACGCCCCGCACTCGGCTGTTCTATTTGTGCAACCCGCACAACCCGCTCGCCCGGGTGTGGCGGCGCGCAGAGCTGGCGCGCCTGGCGGAGTTCTGCGCCCGCCACGATCTGGTGTTGTGCTCGGATGAGATCCACTGCGATTTGATCCTCGATCCGGCGCTGCCCCACGTACCGACCGCCCTGCTCTCCCCGGAAATCGCCGCCCGCACGATCACCTTGATGGCGCCGAGCAAGACCTACAACGTCCCCGGCCTCGGCACCTCGTTTGCCATCATCTCCGATGCCGCGCGGCGGGCCCGCTTCAGCCGGGCCACCGCCGGCATCGTGGCCGAGGTGACCAACCTCGGCTTCACGGCCTGCGAGGCCGCCTACCGCGATTGCGAGCCCTGGCGGCAGGAACTGCTCGCCTATCTCCGCGGCAACCGCGACTACCTGCTCGAGACGATTGCCCGCGAGTTCCCCAGGGTAAGCGTCGAGGCGCCCGTCGAGGCCACGTACCTTTTGTGGCTGAACGTTTCCGCGCTCGGGCTCGGACAGCCGGCGGCGCACTTCGAGGCCCACGGCGTCGGGCTGAGCGATGGCGCGATGTATGGCGCCGCACCGGGATCCCATGTGCGTCTCAATTTCGGCTGCCCCCGCGCCACGCTCGTCGAGGCGATGCGCCGGATGCAGGCGGCGCTCCGCTGAGCCAAAGTTCCAACGCACCGCAGTCCACGACAACGGTCACTCCATCCTGAAGGGAGAGTGGATTTTCCGCAAACTCGCCCCCACCGTCCTCACCGTGCACCCGAAAAGGCGCGGACGGCCGCGCCCGGACGAGGCCCCCACTTTCCCCTCGCGCTTCCCGCCGCCGTCCGCTGGATTCGGCGCGCCCGCGCTTCCTTCGTTCGTTCCCGCATGAATTCCCCTGGCGCCCACGCCATCTTCCTCAGCTACGCGTCCCAAGACGCGGAGGCAGCGAAGCGCATCTGCGAATCCCTGCGCGCGACCGGCGTCGAAGTCTGGTTCGATCAAAGCGAGCTCGTCGGGGGCGATGCGTGGGATGCAAAAATCCGCCGGCAAATCCAATCCTGCGCGCTCTTCGTCCCGTTGATTTCCGCCAGCACGCAGGAACGACTCGAAGGCTATTTCCGCCTCGAGTGGAAACTCGCCGCGCAGCGCACGCACACGATGGCCGAGGAGAAGGCGTTCCTCCTCCCCGTCGTGATTGACGCCACGCGTGACGCCGAGGCGAAAGTGCCCGCCGAGTTCAAAGCCGTGCAATGGACCCGAATCGACTCCGCCGATTCGTTGGCCGCGTTCTGCGAACGCGTGAAAGCACTGCTGGGATCCAAGCCTTCCGCTGTAGGGGCGTCGCTCGCCGACGCCCGTGGGACGGTCGCGGCGGAAGGGCGTGGACGAGCCACGCCCCTACAAAAACGCCCTCGCCCCCGGTTCGTCCCCGCAACGCTCGCGCTCGCCGCCGCCATCGTCGCCCTCGCTCTCTGGCAACCGTGGAACAAATCGCCTGCGCCGCTTCCGACCGCGGCGCAGCCGCCTACGGATTTGGCGGCCGCAGGCTTGGCGAAGGACGCCAAATCCGTCGCCGTCCTCGCCTTCGTCAACATGAGCGCGGAGAAAGACACGGAGTATTTCTCCGACGGCATCAGCGAGGAAATCCTCAACGCCCTCGACCGCATCCCCGCTCTCCGCGTCACGCCGCGCACTTCGTCGTTTTTCTTCAAGGACAAGATCGTCGCCCTCGACGAAATCGGCCGCGCGCTGCGCGTCGCCAGCCTGATCGAGGGCAGCGTGAGGAAAGCCGGCAACGAAGTGCGCATCACAGTGAAGCTCCTCAACGCTGCCGACGGCACGCGCGTGTGGTCAGAGGAGTTCATTCGGCAGATGACGCCCGCCGACATGTTCGCGGTACAAACCGAGATCGCGACGAAGGTCGCACAAAAACTTTCCGGCAGCTCGGCCGCAGCCGCCACATCGTCTGCATCGACTATCGCCGCACCGACAAGAAATCTCGCAGCCTACGACGCCTACTTGCGCGGTCGTGCCGGGCTCACCGATTTAGCCATTCTGGATCGCGCCACCGCCATCGCTCATTTTGAAGAAGCCCTCCGGCTCGATCGAGACTATGCGCTGGCTTGGGCCGGCCTGGCGCAGGCGTTGGTTTTTCAGCGCCAGCGAGGGGTGACTCACCGCACGGAAGAAAACGCCACGCGTGCCCGGTCCGCCGCGGCCCAGGCCTTGCGCTTGAGCCCTGACCTCCCCGAAGCACACCTCGCGCGGGCTCTGGTTATGCAGGCCGTGGAGCGCGATCTCGCGGCAGCCGGGCGGGAACTGGACGTGATTGAAAAACTCCATCCCGGCCATGCCGGCGCATTGGCGGTGCGGGCGGATTTGGAATTCCTCCGCGGGCACTGGGGTGCCGACTACGTCCGGCTGGCATGGCAGGCCGTCGAGCGCGATCCGCAGAATTACCTTTACCGCACATCGCGGGCGAACGCTCTGACTACCGCCGGATGGTTCAGCGATGCGGCTCGCCAGCTGGAGCGAATGAAGCTCGCCGAGCCGACCGCGGGCATGCCGCTTCGTTTCCTCATCGACAACCTCTGTCGCTGGACGGGCGACGTGACGGCTGCCGCTGCGCTGCTCGACGAGTTGCCTCAGAACTACGTTCGCAACGCGACGTTCTACGTGACACGAGCGGAACTGCGAGTCAGGCAGGGAAATCTTGCGGCCGCGTTGGCCGACCTCGAGTCGGCGGTTTCGGCAGGGGGAACGTCAGCGGAAACGGGAAGCCACCCCCACACCCTCACGTATCGGCGGGCCCGGCTTGAATCGCAGCTGGGCAATGCGACGCGCGCGGCTGAACTTTATGCCCAGACGCTGGCACAAGAAAAAGCGTTGGACTGGGACGCGACCACCGCGCGCGTCGCCCTCCCCGCCCTCGTCAAGGCCCGGCTGGGACAAAGGGAGGAGGCGCTGGGGCTGCTCGCTCAGATCATGCCGCACGGCGAGCGCACGTTTTTCGCCAACCACCGCGCCTACCTCCGAATGTTGAAGGCGGAGGTCCACGCGGCACTCGGCCAGGTTGACGAGGCCGTCGCCACGCTGCGCACCGTCCAGGAAATGGGCTACGGTTTCGGCTATTCGCTGCGGCTCGACCTCGAATGGGAGCCGCTGCGCGGTGACGCGAAATTCCAGCAGCTGATGAAGGAAGCCGAAGCCCGCGCCGACGCCCAGCCGCGGCCGAAAAAGCAGGGCGTGTGAAAAACGCTCAACGCTCAACTCGCCTTCGACGAACAAGCTTTTAACGTTCAACGCTCAAGTGACCGCTCCAAGCGCCGGAGCGGACTGGTTCGGAAACGTGAGCGTTCAGCGTTAAACGTTGAGCGTTCCGCGCCCCGCCCTTTCGCGGATGCGTGTTTGTCCCCGAGGGCGGGTAGAAGACCCCGTCCTACTTTCAAACCGCCACGGCCTCCCGCGGCGTCACCTCGCGGACGACCGGCGCGTAATCCGCACGAGGCAGCCCTCCAACGCTGGCAATCGCGTGACTTCCCGGTCGATGCGTTCGGCCAAGGCGCCAATGTCGACGTCCACCGTGCAGGCCACGATTCCGCCATGCTGCACGCTGCACGCGGCGTGCAGGCGGATAAAGTGCCGGCGATTGTAGGTCACCAGTGCGCGCCCGGCCTGGGTCGCGAAGGCCAGCACGTCAGCGTCTTCGATTCGCTGGTTGGCCTGACTGGCGTCGATGGCCGTGAGCACGTCGTGCCCCAAAGCTCGCGAAGGCCAGCACGAGCGGCAGGGGAATGTTTTCGTCCGCGTAAAGCGCAGCCATCAGTCACTCTGATTTTCAGTGATGGCTAGCTCGATTTCCGATGGGTGGACTCGAACGTAGCCCCAGGCGTTTGCAAGATCCTGCGCCGCGAGCGTGGGATACGAACGGAGAATCTCGGCCTCGCCGAGACCCTCGCGGCGCAGATTTTCCAGCAGCCAAACCGGGATGCGGGTGCGCGCGATGCAGGCCGCGCCACCACAGACGCCGGGATTGGATTCGATCCCCGGCCAGGCGCTCGCGAGATCACTTGCGGCCCAAGCCACGACCTGCGCTTTCTCCCCACGGCTCATTTGAGCGAGCAATTTTTCGGCGGAAGTCAGCACGGCGTTCACGTCGGAGAAGCTAGGCACGCCAGAGGATTATTCAACCGCCATTTCTCGGTCGATTGTGCACAAGCGGCTGAGCGGGGGCGGCATTGGGGCTGGGGATTGACGCCACCGAACGACCAATCGCCGCCCACAAAAAATCGAGTTTCCATCAGTCGGTCATCCCCATCGGTGTCTTGTATCCGAGTGTTACTGACATGAGAGCTTCTCATCCCCGCGCCGGAGAAACGACGCGGGAGCGATTGGTTCGGCTGCGGGATTTGCGACGAGGTCTGCCGGGGCGGGTGGCGATTTCGAATCCGCC
>SXSC01000175.1 GCA_005792355.1 Opitutaceae bacterium | reverse complement strand
TTCTTGGTGGATTTATGTGAGGACATCCCCGCCAGCCTTGTCTCGGCGCCCACGTTCGCCCATCGTCCCGTGGTCCCCATGTGTCACGCCCGCTCACTCGCTCCCGTACCCCGGCGCCGCGCAGCGGCTTCGTTCAACAAGCCGTTTTACGCATCCACGCTTAACCCGGTTGGAGTGTTCGCCTACCACAAGTTCAAGATCGGCAAAAAGGTGCGGTGCCGGGTCCAGTTTAACGCGGACAATATCAATGGTAACGAGAAGCTGACCCCATGGCTCGCGACCGACGATGGCACCGGCAAGCCAGTCATCGTCAATTACGCGGTTGGCTCCGGCAAGACTTACGCGCTTAGCGCGACGTTCGATTATTAATGGCGTCGGCCAGTTGGGTAACCACGGTCGGGAACACAACCGACCGTGGCTGCCGACGCCAAATGGCCATAAGAGACGCACCCTAATCATTCCAGCGGGATTGAACCCAATGTCGTGGGCTATCGTGCAACCCCATGAAGGATCAATGCCGTTCGGGCCGGGGTGCGGGCGTATGCGTCTCATACAGACAATACGGGCGGCCCGGGCGCTGCTCCCGTGCCTCCTCGTCCTAGGCGCGGTCCCGGCGCCGCGGCTTTTCGGTGCGGCGGCGGCGCCGCCCGTACCGAGGCCGCCGAACATCATCTTCATCTTCGCCGACGATCTCACGACGCAGGCTGTCATGGATCGGAAAGCCGAGCTGGTCCGCTTGCAGGAGCAGTTTGGCGAACACCTGCCGCCGCCACGGTTCACCCACGGCACGGCGCCGGTGGATGGCGAATCGCCGCCGCGCGCCTCCGGCAACACACCCCGTTGAGGGTACTACCGGCTTATGAAAACCCAGTCCTCAAACAACAATTTCCATCGCTGCACCATGGCCCTGGTTTTTCTCTTCATCGGCCTGCTCGCGCAGCCCACCTTCGCGGCGGCGACGTCCAGTCCGGAGGAGATGGCGACCGCCCAGGCCTGGTGGGCGAAGTACCTCGGAGTCGAATCGGCCCGCATTCCGTTTTCGTTTCGGTATGGCGATCAGCCGGTGGACAACCTGCTGGCGGCCTGGACGAAAACCACCCGCAGTGAGCAGCTATCCGCCGGCCGCGAACGGCACACGATCACGTGGAGGGATCCGAAGACCGGCCTCGAAGTGCGGTCGGTGGCCGTGCGGTACGGCGACTTCCCGGTGATGGAATGGACCGTGTATCTCAAGAACGCGGGCAGCGCGAACACGCCGATCCTCGCGGACATCCAAGCGCTCGACGCGGTGTTCCAGCGTCGCGCCGGGAAGGAGGAGTTCGTGCTCAACGGCAACAAGGGCGACTTCGAGACGGCGGATAGCTATGAGCCGTTCCGGCGCGATCTGAGCACGAAGAGCGAACAGAAGTTTTCGCCGGGCGCCTCGGGCAAGTCGTGCGCCGGTCCGACCGGCTGGCCCTACTTCAACCTGCAAATTCCGGGTGAAGGCGTCATCATCGCCGTGGGCTGGCCGGGGCAGTGGGCCGGATCCTTCACTCGCGACGCCGGCACCGGCCTCACGGTGAGGGCTGGCCAGGAATTGACCCACCTCTACCTGAAGCCGGGCGAAGAGATTCGCACGCCGCTTATCGCGATGCTGTTTTGGAAAGGGGCTGACGTGGTCCGATCACAGAACGTCTGGCGCCGGTGGTATCTGGCGCACAACCTGCCACGAACTCAGGGAGTGCCGCAGCCGCCGGTGGCGCAGGTCGGCACGAGCGGCAGCGTCGCCGACATCCCCAGAATTGAAGCCATGCTGGCGGCCGGCATCCAGTTGGACAACTGCTGGCGCGACGCGCAGACCGGTGGGGAGAAGCCGCTGACCTGGTGGCATAGCGAGACCGGTCCCTACAACAAGACGGTGAATCCCAAGGCCCAGCCGTGGTGGAACACCGGCACTTGGGACATCGATCGGACGAAGTATCCCGAGGGGTTCAAGCCGTTCAGCGATTGGGCGCACTCGCGCGGGCTCACCTTCATGTTGTGGTTCGAACCGGAGCGGGTGGGGAACCCCAATTCTTGGCTGGCGAAAAATCACCCGGAGTGGCTGCTGCCGCCGAATGAACACACTTACGGCGTCACTCCGAGTCGTGATCCCATCCTGGACCTCGGCAACCCGGCCGCGCTGAAGTGGCTGACCGACCATGTCGACGCGATGATCAAGTCCGAGGGCATCGACTGGTATCGCGAGGACATGAACGGGGGTGGGCCGTTGTGGGCTTGGCGGAAGACCGATGACCCGGACCGGCAGGGCATCACCGAGAACTTGTACATCCAAGGACATCTGCAATTCTGGGACGAACTCCGGCGCCGGCATCCGCACCTTCGGATCGACTCCTGTGCCTCGGGTGGACGCCGGAACGATCTGGAGACGATGCGGCGAGCCGTCCCGCTGCTGCGGAGCGATTTCGTTAATCCGGAGAAACTTGTTGGTGTCGTGGAAGGAAACCAAGGACATACCTACGGGCTCTCATCGTGGCTGCCGTTTCAGGGCAGTGGCTCGAGATTGGCCGATTCCTATTCGTACCGCAGTTTCTTTCTGCCGTCGTACGGGATGCACGTCACCGACCTCGAGGTGCAGAAGAAAGCCCGCGCGGAATGGCGCCGGATTGCCAGCGCCATGCTGTTGGGCGACTACTATCCCCTGACTTCCTATAGTCTGCAGCGCGACCATTGGATCGCGTGGCAGTTCGATCAGCGGGAGAAGGGTGAGGGTGTGGTGCAGGCCTTCCGCCGGCCGGAGAGTCCGTATGAATCCGCGCGCTTCAAGTTGCGCGGATTGGACGCGGCAGCCACATATGACGTGGAGAATTTCGACGGCGGCACGGAGAAACGCACCGGCCAAGAACTGATGGAGCGCGGTCTTGCCGTGACCGCCGCGCTGGCCCCCACCGCGTTGATCTTCACCTACAAGCAAGTCAGGTGATCGGTTGGTAACCAAACGAATTCCAGCGACAATAGAGAGAGCCCACGAAACCAAATTCGCATGAAATCAGTCCCGTTTGCCGCGTTCGCCCTGTACGCACTCGCCGGTCTTTCGTCCCACGGCAATGCGGCTGGTGGTGACACCAAGCCCAATGTCCTGTTCATCGTTTTCGACGATCAGGACACGAAACTCGGCTGCTACGGCGACACGTTTGCGAAGACGCCCAACCTCGACCGGCTGGCGGCGCGAGGGATGGTCTTCGAGCGCGCCTATTGCCAGCAGCCAATCTGCAACCCGTCGCGCGCGTCGTTCATGACGGGGCGGCGCCCCGACACGCTGGGCCTCTGGAACATCCCCACCAATTTCCGCGAACTGCACCCGGACATGGTAACAATGCCGCAGTGGTTCATGCGGCATGGTTACTTCGCCCAGGGCATCGGCAAGATCTACCACAATTGGTCGCAAAAGATCCAAGGCGACCCGGCATCCTGGAGCGTGCCGCAGCTGATGCATTGGGACCGGCACGACACGGAGAAACCTGTGTTGCCGGCGGGCACGCCGCTGCCGCCCAACTTCGCCCGCGATCCCTTGTGCGAATGCCGCGATGTGCCCGACGAAGCCTACTTTGACGGGCGTATCGCCAACCTCGCGACCGAGGCGCTGCGCGGTTTCGCCAAGACGAAGCAACCGTTCTTCCTCGCTGTCGGCATCTGGAAGCCGCACTCGCCCTTCAACGCCCCCAAGCGTTACTGGGACCTGTATCGGCGCGAGGACATCCCGCCCATCGAACCTGCCGCGCGGCCGAAGAACGCGCCCGACCTCGCCTTCCACGTGAACCACGAGTTCATGGGGATGCCGCCGAAGAACCGAATGCTCGACGAGGCGGCCAAGCGGGAACTGCGGCACGGCTACTACGCGGCGATCAGTTACGCGGATGCGCAGATCGGCAAGGTGCTCGATGAACTCAAACGACTCGACCTCGAGAGGAACACGATTGTCGTGATGATCGGGGACAATGGCCTCCACGTGGGCGAACACACCTCGTGGGGCAAGATGACGTTGTTCCAACTCGACGCGCGTGTGCCGCTCATCATTGCCGCTCCCGGACGGACGAAAGCCGGTGCCAAGTCTCGGTCTCTGGCCGAGTTGATCGATGTCTATCCGACGTTGGCGGATCTCTGCGGACTCCCTGTACCCGACGGCGTCGATGGCGTCAGTCTGCGGGCGGTGCTGCGGGATCCTGCGGCCGTAGCAAAACCCGCCGCCCTCTCCCAACATCCGCGCCCCGCCCTGTATTGGGGCAAGCAGAAGGAGCCGAGTGTCATGGGATACGCCCTGTATACCGATCGCTGGCGATACACTGAATGGCGCGACTTTCGCACAGGCCGCGTCGTCGGCCAGGAACTTTACGACCAGGAAGCCGATCCGGTGGAAACGATCAATCTCGCCGGTTCGGTCGCGGCGGCGGCCGAGATCCCGGCGCTCACCGATCAACTCGACGCGCTCATACGGTCCGCGCAGCCAATCAGGCCGGCCGCCAACATCCGATGAAACCCGGCGTCGTGGGTGGTGTTTTCGTTGGCGTAGTCCTGTTGTTGGGGTGTCAGCCGCTCAGGGGCGCAGACGACTGGCCGCAGTTTCGCGGACCGAATTGCACTGGTATTTCAGCCGGAACGAAGCCCCTGCCGGTTCGATTCTCGCTGGAGGAGAATCTCTGCTGGAAGGCGAAGGTCGGCGATGGGATCGGAGGGGCGGTCATCGTGGCAGGCCGCGTCTTTGTCAGCGGCATGACGGCCGATGAAACCGTGAGTCTGTTCGCGTTCGACGCCGCAACGGGAACGCAGCTGTGGCGCCGCGATTGGCGGACGGGACCGGTGGCCGAAGTCCAGAAGACGAACAGCAAGGCGAGCGCGACGCCTGCGGCCGACGCCGAACGGGTATATTTCTATTTTACAACCCTGGGATTGCTGGCCGTGGACGCACAGACCGGTGCAGATGTCTGGCAGTATAAAATGCCGACGCCATTCTTCGTTTTCAAGTGGGGCGCCGGGGTGTCTCCAGTGTTGTATCGCGACCTCGTGCTGTTTTGCCAGGACGATGATCTCAACCCGGCGTTCTACGCCATCGAAAAGGCGAGCGGGCTGGTGCGGTGGAAAGACGAGCGATTCGACATGGCGCTCAACTATACCCATCCGGTGGTTTGCACGACGGATGGCCGGGATGAAATCGTGGTGGCGGGAACCGGGTTGTTGGTCGGCTACGACCCTGAAACGGGCAAGCGCCGCTGGTTCGCCCGGGTACTCCTGTTTAATACAAAAACGACGCCGGTGGTTCACGACGGCGTGATCTATCTCTCGGGCCAAAGCGGCGGCACAGCCAACAGCTGGCTGGCTGTCTTTGATCGCAATGAGAAAACCGGCAACAACGACGGCAAACTCGATAAAGCGGAAATCCAGCGCTTTTTCGGTGAGCAGCCGATCCCGGAGGGGTTTTTCAAGAGCACCTTTGATCGAGGCGACCTCAACCACGACGGATTTCTGGAAGGTCGCGAGTTGGATATCGCGTTCATGCATCCGGAGAACTTCGTTGGCGGCGACTACACTCCAACGGGCAACGCCGTCGGCGCACAATACATTATCGCAGTCCGCGGCGGTGGTACTGGGGATGTCACCAAGACGCACGTGCTCTGGAAGCACAGTACGAAGCACACGGATCACGTGGTTTCGCCGCTTGTTTCCGACGGTCGCATGTTGCTCGTGAAACCGGGAGGCATTACCACGGTTTTCGAGACGATCCGCGGCGAACCCCTCCGCGGACCGGAACGGGTCGGCCGGCCCGGCAGTTATTTCGCCTCTCCCGTCTGCGGAGACGGAAAAATCTACCTCGCCGGTGAAAACGGCAAGGTCACCGTATTGAAGAACTCGGCCGCATACGAGGAACTCGCGGTCAACGACACGGGCGAGTCGATCATTGCCACACCCGCCATCTCCGAAGGCCGGCTATTTGTCCGCACGCGGACTCAACTGATGTGCTTCGGCACGCTCAATGCGGCCGCCGGGAAATGAAAAGTAAGCGACCCCGAGGACATGGCTCTGCTCAGCGTGAGAAATGATCTCGCACGCTCTCTCCATTGATGCAGGAGCGAGCCTCACGTACGTCAAACTGAACACACCAACGGCTCCCACGTTCGCTGAGCCTACGGTGGACGGGTCTATGCCTGCAGTGAGCCTGCAGGCCTCCCCATATCGCAGGACATAGTGGCACGGACCACCTCCATTCCTTTGTCCTCTATCGTGCGAACCGGCCAATGCCTCTCGAATGGCGCCATTCTGCCCTCTATCCAACTGCCACCAGAAAATCGTCCGGTCATGATGTTCGGTACCTTCCGAGCGCCGACGAAACTGATGATCGTATTTTTTTGGTGCCCCAAGGAAACGTCTAGAAGTTCCATGTCCAGAAATGGATTTGCAGTGCAGCAATCCAACCGGGCTGAGCTGCATTCACCAAAGGAACCGAGCAGCACTAGCCGCATCGCCTACCTATAAATCCGAGGACACGCCGCCCCGAATAGGATTTGGTCGGTCGAGGGAGACCGCTGGATGCGCATTGATTCGTCACCCTGCGTCGTCGAACGGGCAGGAAGCACTGAAGTCACGATCGCGGCCGTGGGCTCGCAGCCGAATACTGCATCTGACCGCATTTCTCTGCACAGGATTCTTCCCACCAACCCCAGTGAACCTTACGCCGACACCTCCAGCCGCTTGATCCGGACTTCGGTGACGTAGGCGGGGGTCTCCCGTTCGGTCGAATACTGGTCGTCCGTGCTGCTTATCCTGATGGCGGTGCAAGTGGCCTCGCGCACGCTTTCGTAGATCTCCTCCAGTCGGCCTCCTTTCACCAATACCTCGTAGTGGGAGAAGACCAGTTGCAGCAGGCAGGCGTCGGAGGCCATCTCCACCTCGAGAAGCAGGGTGTATGGCAGCGCCCGGCGCTCATGCCTCGTCTCCAGCGACAGAAAGATTTGAGGCGAGCGGCCCTTGGCGTAGCAGCTATTGCGGTTCGCGCTCATAGGCGGATTCGCACCGACTCCGCCTGCTGGACGCGGACGGAACGATGACTGGAAGTGCTCTCTGCCGGGCCGGGTTCCCGGCTCAAGCGTTCGCGCACCAGCGCAAAATACCGGAGCGACAGGCGGAGCGGCTGGAGCCACCGCGGCAGCCCACGAGGCAACAGGGGATCGCGCAATTGCGCGAACTCCAACGCCGACATTCTCGCTTCGCGGCGGAGGCCCGAAGCGTTGAGAAACTCATCGCGATCCGGCACGAAGATCCGGATGCCCAAGCGCCCGCGGGTGGCCGACACGTACAGGCCTTCCTGTGACGCCGCGCCGGCGATGAAAACATGATCGACGGTGAGCCCTTGCGCGGCGTGCGAGGTGGTGGCATACCCCAGCACCGCTTGACGGCCCTGCAGCGTCGAACCATCCGCGAGCACGAGCCTCCCGTCGGCATTGACCGACTGTACGACCAACGTGGTTCCATTGGCCAGTCGCCGGCGTTTCCCATCGGCCGCCATAGTCTGACCAACTGCCCGCAGCCGCACCCGGTCGCCCTCTGCCACGGCCAGCGGCCGCTCTTCGCACACGACCCATGCGCGCCCGGACTGCCGCGGCGAAACCGAAAACTCCTCTTGGCCCCGCGCCACGATGAGTCGGCGCCGGTCCCGCCGCACGACGCGCAGTTCGTCGTTCTTCTGAAAATGCTTGGTCGCCGAGTGGGCGACGAGTACATCGCCGGGTCGGTAGTGGCGCGCTTCCCGTTGCTGCGCCCGGGTCAGGTCGCGGCTGCGCAGCGAGACGAACGTCTGGTCGGTGCCGCTGATCTCGCCGGTCTTGCGCAGCAAGGCCCGCGCGTAGGCGTTCAACGCGTCGATTTCATGCCAAGTCGGGGCGATCATCAGCGCCGTCTGGGGTTGCGCCTGTTCGACGGTTTGGCCGACGGTCCGCCTGCCCCGAATCGTGGCGTGCCAGAGTTCCACCATGCGAGCGCGCCGGGCGGCGGGATCGGCGATTTCCACCACAGCTCCCATGGCATCGAGTTTCTTCAAGGCTGACGTGAATTCCCCCGCCGCGAGATCCTGGGTGGCGGCGAGATAGACCGGGTTGGCGGCCTGCCGGCGAATGGTGCGCAATGCCACCATGGTGGTGCGGGTTTCCTTTTCCAGAATCCGTGCACCGTCGCCGGCCTCGACGCTCTTGTGTTGCGCGGAATCGCCGACCAGCAGCAACCGGGCACCGCGTTTGCCGGCGATTTTCAATAGTGAGTTGAGCTGGCCGGCGGAAAGGAGCCCGTATTCGTCCACCACGAGGAGTTTGGCGGTGATTGATTGCTGGAGAGCCTCGTCGACGAGTAAGCGCTGCACGGTCGCGGCGTGGGCGAGCGCCTCCGCAGCGGCGGTACGGCCGGCGCGAAGCTGGTCGGCGCCGTCCTGTTGTAGGATGCTCACGGCTTGCGTGCTCGGGGCAAAGCAGGCCACCTCCCGTTCGACGGCCGCCATGCCCTCGATGGCGTAGGCCAGGGTGGTGGTCTTGCCGCTGCCCGCACGACCGCGAAACACGGTGACCGTGTCCCGTGAATTAAGAATCTTCTCCACGGCGACGCGCTGCTCCGGAGCGAGCTGGTCGCGGACTTCGCTGCGCAGGAACCCCAACTCCACGTAGGTGGCGACCCCGTCGTTGACGCGGGCGACCAAATTCCGTTCGGCATCGAGCGCCGCCTGGGTGCTGACGTTGCCCTGGGCGTGCAATAGACCGTTTTGCTCGCGGCTGACGGCGGCTTTGATATCGGCCAAGGGATGGTCGCCATATGACTCCCGAATCACCTCAGCTGTGAACGTAGGCAGCGGCACCACGGTTCGACGTTCGAAGACATGCGCGGCGGTGCGGGCGATGACGGCTTCGAGCGGTTCGCGGGCAAGGGCCGCCTTAGGCTGATCCCGCCGGAGCGAACGCAACTGCTGCAGTTCGTCCGCACTCATTTGCGCTTCCTGGTGCCGGCGTACTTCCGCGGGGCTCAACTCGTATTGTTTTTTCGGGCGGTGCTCGCGGACGAGAAGGGCGATTTCATCGTGGGAAAGCTCGCGACCGAGTTCCGCTTCGCGGGCGGCGATGGCGCGGTCGCGCTCCTCCGAGCGCTTCGAGAAACGCGCGAGCAGTTCTGCCGGAACTTCCGCCAACTCGAAGCCGTGCTCTCGGCGTTCGATGGCGTAACCCAACTGGCGGACTTCGCGGGCCAGGATGTTGCGGTAGACCTCAGAGAGGTAACAAGACTGATCGTAGATCGGGCGGGACTCCAGGGCATAGAGCCGGGCGCTTTTGGTACCGCCCGTGGTGACGTTGAAGAGAAAAGCATGGGAGTGCAGGTGCGGGTCGATGGCTCGGCTTTCGCCGTGGCGAAATACCGCACCCGCCAGTTCCCCGGTGGGGACGTGGCGCTTGTTGATCCCCTGACCGGTTTGCCGGCAGGCCAGCGACTCCAATTCCTTGAGGGCTTCGGCTACAGCCCTTTCGTGCGCGATTATCAACCGTTCGTCTCCGCCGAGAAACGCCTGGATCGAGACCGACTTTGGCGCATTGAACGTCGCGTCGTAACCAGCCCGACGGTTCGACTTCATCCGTGGGGTGAGCTTATCCGCCGTGATCGCATGGTGATTGCTCGCCACGCGTTCAAAGGCCTCGTCGGAAATCACCTCACCCTCGACCAAGCCGACTCGGCCGCAGAGCTGTCCGAAGCATCGGCCTTCCACCCTCATTCCTTCCGAGTAG
>SXSC01000174.1 GCA_005792355.1 Opitutaceae bacterium | reverse complement strand
GCGAAGACCGGACTCATCGTGGTCGAGGATCCCCAGACGGGCGCCGTGATGATCCAGCGGAGCACGCCCTCGCGCGCGCCGCCGGAGGCCCCGTCCGCCCCGCCGCCCGAAACACCCAAGACCGCCCAACCTCAAACCAAAAAATCCTCTCCTATGAAGCAACGCACTTTTATTTCCCTTGTCGCCGGTTGGCTCCTAGCCGGCGCTGCCGCGGCCAACGCCCAAACCACTCCCGCGCGCCAACCGCCACCCGGTTCGACCGAGGCGCCGATCGCGCTTTCCCCATTCGAAGTGAAAGCGGAGCAGGACATCGGTTACCAGGCAACCAACACGCTCGCCGGCGGCCGCCTGTTGACCGAGTTGAAGAACACCCCGGCGGTCGTGGGCGCCCTCACGAAGGAGTTTCTCGACGACATCGGCGCCACCAATCTGGAATCGTTCATTACCTGGGCTGCGGGCATGGACCTCGCGGACGCGAGCGACGGCGAAAGCGTGAACTTCCAGCTGCCGAGGGTGCGCGCGCGCGGCCTCCAGTCGCACATCTTCACCACGACCAAGAACTACTTCATGACGTACGTCTCGACCGACACCTACAACCTGGCCCGGGTGGAAGTCGCGCGCGGTCCAAATAGTCTGCTCTATGGCGACGGCGCTCTTGGCGGCATGCCGACCTCGCTGACCAAGCAGGCCGAGATTGGCCTGGGACGAAACAAACAAAACATACAAGTCCGTTATAGCGATTGGGGCGGCTTTCGGGGGAGTGCCGACGTCAACCGGTCGCTCAACGACCGGCTGGCCGTGCGCGCGAACATCGTGCGCGAACGTTCGAATGGCTGGCGCGACCATGGCGGCGATGTGAATCATCGTGATGGCGTCTCTCTCGCCGGCACCTATCGGCCCTATCGGAATACGACCATTCGCGCCGGCTTCGAATACGGCTACATCGGCGGCAGCGGCGATGATTTACGCTACTTCGACCAGGCTTCCAACTGGAACGGAATCACCACGTTTAACAATCGGACGGGCGGCGCGGTGGGCAACGCGACCGGCACAAGCCAGCGTGCGACTGGCTCGTCTTATCTGGTTTTCAACCAGCATGCGCCCACTCTGGGCATCCTGGACTACCGGGGGCAGGTGAGTTCCATCGGCACCGGGCTGCAGCTGCTGCCGCAGGACTACAGCAATGCTGAGTACCGCCCGGACCGCGCCACCAGCGCGACGCCCTTCCCGCACCTGCCAAGCCGTGGCGCCCGCAATGGACCGCCGGGAGTGATGAACGAATTGCATTTCCGTTCCTATACCGCGTCGCTTGACCAGACGTTTTTCGATGGCCGCCTGGCGCTGAACCTAGCTGGGGTCTACGAGCCGCGGCGCCAGATCGCCAAGGCCATCAGCCGCTGGGCAAACTACCGGCTCGATCTGACGGAGACGCTGCCGAATGGCGCTCCGAATCCCTTCTTCAAGCGGGCCTATGAGGACGCCTTCTCCGAGCGCCGCGACTCCCGCAACTGGACGCGTGACTATCGCGGCGCGGCTTCCTACCGCTTCGAGATTCCTCGCATCACGGAGCAGCGGATCATGGTGATGGCCGGTGAGCGCCAGGATCCCACCTATTGGACGGCGGACCGGTTCTACTGGGTGAACAACCCGGCGCTGGCCAATTTCCAAGCTGGCCAGAACGCGGTGCGCACGCGTCGCTATTGGGGGGATCAATCGCCGTACCCCTGGGTCGAACCGACCGACAGCAACGGCATCGACGTCGATACGCGCATCTACCGCGGACAACGCACCTTCCAGGGGATCAAATATCAACAGGCCGCCCTGGTCGGTTCGTTTCTCAAGCGGACGCTGCACACGGTCATCGGCCTGCGCAAGGACAAGTACTGGGTCGACGGGCTGCAGTCGTTTACGACCGCGAACGACTGGCGGGTCTTCGGCGTGGTTCCGGCAACGGATTATCTGCCGGAACGCCTCTCCGATCCGAAGGACGCGAGCGGCAAAGCCATCCCCCAGCTCAGGGACCCGACGGGCAACCTGACGTGGATCAAAAACAGCGAACGCGCGGATCGCATCGATCCCTCCCGACCCCACGATTCCAAGATCAATCCCTACCAATACGAGCAGTGGCCGCAGCAGGATTCGGTCAAAACGAAGACCGCCGGCTTCACCTGGTTTCCGATCAAGCAGGCAGGGATATTCGGAAACCACGCCGAGGGCTTCCGCGTCGAAGGCGGGGCGACCAACCTCTTCGGTCTGAGGTACGCACCGAGTTTCAACAAAGGCCGGGACATCGGGGTGCGGCTCGACCTGCTGGACGGGAAACTCTACGGCTCGTTCAGCTATTATAAGAGTACGCAGAGCGGCGGCATTGTGACCGCGCCCAACCTGGGGCCCATCTGGACGACCGCGCGCAGTGCGTATCAGGAGCTCCGCGACGCCGCGCTCGGCGCCAGCAACGCCAACCTGGCCGCGGTTTACAACGCCAAGCAAGCCGAAGCCGATGCGAAGTATGGGCTGATTCCGGCCGGATCACCCAAGGACTGGAGGGTTCTGCAAGCGGAGGGTTTCGAGTTCGACCTCACCGCGAACCCGACCCGCAACATCCGGCTGACGGCGAACCTCACGCTGCCGAAGGCCCGCGGCTACGAGGCGTATCGCGACACCAAGGTGTACGCCGCCCAGTACATGGCGCTGTGGCAGGGTTACGTGAACGAGTTGCGGCCGATTGCCAGCACGACGAGCGCGGCGAATACGATCCAGACCAATCTCGACAACTTGCAGTCCACGTTCGACGGCGCGCCGGATGGCTTGGACGAGGCAGAAACGAGCAAATACCGCGCGAACTTCTATGCCACGTATCTATTCGACGCCGGGTGGCTGAAGGGGCTTCGCGCCGGAGGCGGCGCACAGTTCTTCGGTACGTCGGAGGCGCAGGGAACCGCCAAGGCGCTTTACGGGGTGAACCCGGCCACGGGGGTGGTCGGCTTCTATACCCCCGATCCTTTCGACCGCCTCTTCCGTCCGTCTTACTATCTCGTGGCCGCTTCGATGAACTACGAACGGAAGATCGGAAACGTCCGTTACAGCGTGCAACTTAACGTGTCGAATCTCCTGAACGAGGACAAACTGAACTTCACGCATTTCGCCAACCTCACGTTCCAGGATCCTGCGACCGGGCAGACGACCGGCCGGCAGGTCCCGAACCGCTTCCAGTGGGTTCACCCGCGCAAGGTCAGCGTGAGCCTCAGCGCCGGGTTCTGAAGCGCAGCCTTCGCCGGTTAGGGGAGTGCGCCATCGGCCGCCAGCGCGCGCCGCTCGCTCGATTCCCTCCTCCGCCCGGCCCAAACCCTGCAGAATCCAGGTTCCTTCCAGTTGAGAAACGACGATCGCGACTGCATTGTAGCGCAGGCTTCCAGCCTGCTTTGGCGGAGCGGCCGGCTGGATGCCTGCGGTACTCGCGGCACCCGCCGCGCGCGGT
>SXSC01000173.1 GCA_005792355.1 Opitutaceae bacterium | reverse complement strand
GCTTGAACAATAAAGTCCGAGTGGTGACCAGACGCTCATATGGTTTCCGAACCTATAGGGCAATGGAGGTGGCCCTATATCATAACCTTGGCCATTTGCCCGAACCGGAATGCGCCCATGAATTCTGCTGACCAAGCGGAGAATGGCCCCGCCGAGTGAATCGGGGCGCAGCAGGAGCATGGTCGCGGCGATGTTGGCGCCGTTCGAAAACCCCACCGCGGTCAGCCGCGCCGGTTCGAGTTGGTAGTGGATCGCGGCGGCGGCGACAAAGTCCGCCAGGGTGTGCGTGCGTCGGACAATTTCCTGCGGATCGAAGACGCCCTCCGCCAGCCGCGCGAAGAAGCGCAGCGCGCCGCTTTCATTGACATCGCCGCGCGGGCTGAGCAACGCCGACCCGGGCGAGACCGCGCGGCCAAACCGCAGCAGGTCGTGCTCACTGCCCCCCGTGCCGTGCAACAGGAGCAACGGTGGCGCGGCGGGATCGGTGCCAGGCTCGAAAAGGTGGACGTAGGCGGAAGGTGGCGAAGGAGGGCGTGGCATTGCGACGGACGTTGGGTGAGACGGCTGGCGCAATGAAACGGTGCGTGACTGAAGCGCAAGTCGCGGCTACTCGAATCCCAGCTACCCACCGCAGCACCTGTGCCCGGCGCCACCGCGGGTCGTCCGCCGACACACCACGACCTCTTTCTCTCAAGATTAAGTGCCAGGTATTACGTGACACTGTAGCGCGGTCCTGCGGGCTGGGGTGCTCGTACTGCCGGCCTGCACCTTACCCGGATTCTGTCGCGATATTAAGCGAAGTCGTGGTTCCCGATTAGCCCGCGGCTCCGTCGTCGCCGGGTGCGTGCGATGGCTCGCCCGGGACGCCAGTTGCCTCTGAGGAGCGGTGAACGGTACCGAGAACCGTGACGGGTGCAGCGTTGGGCCGTGCTACCCGGCGTCGATCTTGTTCACCCGCGTGAGATGGCGACCGCCCTCGAACTCGGTGGCGAGCCAGACGCGCACGATCGCGAGCGCCTCGGCCTCGGTGACGGTGCGCTGGCCGAGCGAGAGCACGTTGCCGTCGTTGTGCGAGCGGTTCCAGATGGCGAGCTGCGGAGTCCAACACACGCCGCAGCGGACGCCGCGCACGCGATTGGCGACGATGGCCTCGCCGTTGCCGGAGCCGCCGAGCACGATGCCGCGCTCGAACTCGCCCCGCGCCACGGCCTCGGCCACCGGACGAATCCAGTCCGGGTAGTCGCAGGCGGCATCGGAATAGGTGCCTAAATCGCGCACCGTGTGGCCCTCCGCGAGCAACATGGCCGTGATGGCTTCCTTGTAGGCGAAGCCGGCGTGATCGGAACCGATGGCGATTTTCATTCTGAGTGGCGAAATGGAGAGACGGTGAAAGCGCGCGATGGAGGAAAGGGCAGACTGGGGGAGCGCAGCGTGCGGTGACAATAGCGATCAACATCGTTCCGCGTTGAGACGGTTTCAGGTTCTTTCTCTTTCCTCTCTATCGTGCCCTCAGTCCGACGAGAACAAGGAACGATTTCGAGAACGAGGAACGAAGAAAGAGCGTAGTCCATCTGGCTTGCCAGCGGGAGGCTGGTTGCGGGTGTCGCGTCAGGCAAATCTTCGCGTCAAGTGACGATTTTCCAGAAGGCGTGGTGGTCGGCGAGGTCGGGGAGGAGGGCGTCGGGAGTGTGGGCGGCGAGCTGCGCGAGGGTGTGGCTGCCGGTCGCAACGGCGAGGGTTCGGGCCCCGATTACCCGGCCGCATTCGATGTCGTGCGGGGTGTCGCCGATCACCCAGACACGTTCCGGCGCAAAGTGGACGCCGGTATGTTCACGGGCTCGACGCAGGGCGTGCGGGCTCAAATTGTTGCGGAGTTCGCCATCATCGGCGAAAGCACCGAACGGGAAAAACTCCCACAGCCCGTGGTGGCTGAGCTTGGCCTGTGCGCCACGGCGGAGGTTGCCGGTGAGGAGTCCCTGGACGAGGCTGCCGTTTGCGGCCGCCGTGGCGAGGAGTTCACGCACACCGGGGAGCACACGGGCACGTGGATTGTCGAGCGCCGCGGGCAGGGCGGCGAGGTAGCCGTCGATGCAGCGCGCAAAATTCTCCTCGGTGTAGGGCACGCTAAATTTCTCGAAGATCCGCCGGACGATCCAGCGGTCGGTGCGGCCGGCGAAATCGATGTCGTCGAGCGAGTCATCGATGCCGAAATTGGCGCGCAGGCCGTGCCGCAGGGCGTGCATGCCCGCCCCGCCGGAGGCGATGAGTGTGCCGTCGATGTCCCAAAGCAGGAGAAGGTTCACGCGGGCAGGAAGGGAGCCGGGGGCGGGGCGGAAGACGAGCTAAACGTGTGGAGGTCCCGGGCGAACGCTGAGCGCCCAATCTTTACCAGTGAACTTTCAACGATCGGAAACAAGGGCATCCGTCGGTTCCGTCAGCGTTGAGTGTTTTGTTTCTGTCACCTCGCCTGCGCGGGGTACCGCCGGAGATCGAGCGTGTGTTTGCCCTCGGGCGGAAAGTCGATTTTCGGGACGAAGCGTGCCTGACCGATGGTTTTGGTCCACGGCTCCCAGCGCTCGGCGCGGCGGAGGGCGGCGGCGGTGTCATCGGCGGGCCGGGCGGCGTAATCGGTGTTGCGCGGATTCCAGACGTGCCAGCGGGCGGCGGCGACTACGGAGAGCGTTGCACGGTCGACCCATTCAAGGAGGAGCGGGGCATGGACGGGCACATGCGGCTGGAGCGAGGGTGTGAGATAGAACGCGCGGTAGCGAATGCCGCAGGCGGCAAAGCAAGGCTGAGAGTTGAGAGCTGGGAGTTGCGAGCCAGGGGCAGCGATCTTTCTGAACTCGCAGGGGAGGCCGTTGACGAGGAGGAGGCCGGACTCAAGGAGTCTGGCGTCAGAGACGCGGGCTTCGAGGCGGTCGAGACTGGAGTCCACGGTGCGGGCGACGGTGCCGGCGTTGGGGGATTCACCGAGGAGGGGCCAGGCTTCCAACGCTTGGCGGAAAACCAGCGTCGGATTTGAGATTTCAGGTTTGAGATTTGCGCTTGGGAGGCGGATTTCGCCGACCTGGGGGAAACGGAATTCCCAGGGGGCACGCAGCCATTCGGGATCGAAGGGGATGCCGTGTTGTTTCAGGTCGGCGCAGATGGCCAGGAGGTCTTCCCAGACGAAGGCGGGCAGGAAGAACTTGTCGTGAAGCTCGCCGGCCCAGCGGATGAAGGGTGGCTTGAACGGATCGGCGGCGAGGCGGGCGAGAATGGCGCGGACGAAGAGCGCGGTGATCGACTGCACGGCACAGACGGGATGCGACTCGAACGCGCGGAATTCGATCAGGCCGAGACGGCCGTTCGGCGCGAAAGGATTCCAGAGCTTGTCGACGCTGATTTCGGCACGGTGGGTGTTGCCCGAGCGATCCATCAGCAGGTCGCGAAAGAGCAGGTCGAAGAGCGCGAGGTTTTGCGGGTGGCCGAAATTTTCCGCGCCGGCGCAGGCGATCTCGAGTTCGTAGAGCGCCTCGAAGGTGGATTCGTCGATGCGCGGGGCCTGGGAGCTCGGGCCCAGATAGGCGCCGGTGAAAGCGTAACTGAGCGCAGGGTGATGCTGCCAGTAGCGGATGATGGAGGGGAGCAGCGCGGGGAACGCGAAAAACGGCGAGAGCAGGCCGACGGGGCCGCCGAAGACGAGGTGCGCGCCGCCGCCGGTGCCGACCTCGCGGCCATTGAACTGGAGTTTGCGCGCGCAGAGACCGCACGTCGTGGCAGTGGCGTAAAGTTGAGCGAGCTGGATGTCGTAGGCGGCCCAGGTGGCGCAGGGCGAGACGTTGATCTCGAGCACGCCGGGATCGCTGGCGAGCCCGACGGTGGGCAGCGCGGGATCGGGCGGGGGCGCGTAGCCGGCGAGAACGACGTCGCGGAGATCGAGGCTCGCGAGCGTATCCTCGATGGTGGCGAGGAGGGTGACGTAGGAGGCGAGCAGCAGGGGTGGAACGAAAATCGTGAGCGAGCCCTGACGGATTTCGGCGGTGAGCGCGCGCCGGAGATTTTTTTCGCCGAGTTTCCCCAGCGGAAGACGGAGGCCGGCGGGACTCTCGCCGGGCAAAAGCAGGATCGGAGACGGGGGCTCGGCGTTGGGAGAGGAGAAAGAGGGAGCCCAGTCGTCGGTGATCCACCTGGCGTTGGCGGTGGCGGGTTCGGCGTGGTCGAGGGGAAGCACGTGACCGATCACGGCGGCGGGTGCCGCGATCTCGGCGAAGGGCAGCGCACGAGAGGGATCGACGGCGAGGGCGCGGGCGAGGGCGTGGAGGAATTTAAGGGCGACTGCGGGCGGGTGCGTGCCGGGCTCGGTGTCGGCGCGAAGGCGGGTGGGATCGCGCCAGAGAGGTTTGCCGTCAGCGAGCCGTTGAATGAGCAGCGCCCAGCGGGGGAGGGGCTCGCCGGGGTAGTGTTTGCCGGAGGTCTCGAGCACAACGGCGCCGGTGAAAGCGGTGCGGACGAACTCGCGGGCGAATTTGCGTGCGTAAGCGAGTTTGGTGGGCCCGAGTGCGGCGGTCTGCCATTCCGCGCCGGTGGGCGAGATCGGCACGAAGGTGGGTTCGCCACCCAACGTGAGGAGCACGCGCGAGCGAGCGAGGGAGGCTTCGACCGCCTCGCCGCACGCGAGGATGTCGATCCACGTGGCGGGTGAGTAGGGGGCGGAGGACATGGCGGGGAGACGCGGGGACGGGGAGAAGGGGAAAGATTAAGAGGAAAGAGAAAGAACCTGAGGCTGGGGCGGAAAGTCTACAGTTTGTCGATTGTGAGGGTGGTGGTCAGTTGGGCGGAGACGGTGGAGGGGCCGTAGAACGCGCCTTGGATGGGATTCACGTTTTCGGCGACGGCGGAGTGAGCGACGGGCACGAAGGCATCGTCGCAGAAAATTCCGCGGGTGGGATCGAGGCCGCGCCAGCCGGCGCCGGGCAGGTATACTTCGGCCCACGCGTGCATCGCGGGGGGCGCCGGCTGGGTGACGCCAGGCGCGGGCGGTTCGTAGAGATATCCGCTGACGAAGCGGGCGGCGAGGCCCTGCAGGCGGCAGAGTTCGATCAGAAACACGGCGTAGTCGCGGCATGAGCCGCGGCCGAGAGAGAGGGTGGAGGTGGCGGACTGGATACCCGGCTCGTCCCGGCGTGTGTAGCTGAGAGCCTGATGCACGGCGCTGTTGACGGCGGTGAGAAACGGCACGGTGTCGGCGGGCGGGGCGGGGAAGTGTCGCGTGAGCCAGTGGCGCAGCGCCGCGATTTCCGTGTCGGCGCGCAGGGTGAGGCAGGGGGCTAGGGCTGCACTTGCCCCACAAAAGGGGCTGTAGCGCATCAATCGTCGGCGCTGCGGGCGCGCTTCCGGGTCAGGCCGATGATTTGAACCATGGCGCGAAACTGCGCGTAGCCTTTCCACAGGCACTCGTATCCAG
>SXSC01000172.1 GCA_005792355.1 Opitutaceae bacterium | reverse complement strand
TTCTTGGTGGATTTATGTGAGGACATCCCCGCCAGCCTTGTCTCGGCGCCCACGTTCGCCCATCGTCCCGTGGTCCCCATGTGTCACGCCCGCTCACTCGCTCCCGTACCCCGGCGCCGCGCAGCGGCTTCGTTCAACAAGTCGGCACAGCCAACGGCGCCGAGCCGCCGTGGCTGACCTCGGACGTTCGGCAAAGAGGAATTTTTTCTGGAGAAAAGCAGTCGTCAAAGTTCAAGGAGCCAGCGCACCGCCAAAAAGAATGCATCGAAGGAGACAATCAAGCGTGCCGGGACCGGGTCCGGGAAATTTTCCTGTCCTCAATGTTTCTGTCTCAATTCAGAGGATCGACAGGAAGATTTTTGACAGAAAAATTTTCGGAGTCGGAAAAGCCCCGGCTTTCATCCCGGTGGTGAGCGCGCTATTTCCCAGACCGCCGAACCAGTCACCACAGCCAACGCGCGGATCGGGCCTGCGATTCTGCACGGCGCGGTTCCGCCCGACGGTACCTTGTCATTCGAAGAAACGGCTTGTGCGCCAGTCCGCCGTGGCTGACCTCGGACGTTGGCCGAGGCAAGAAGAGCTCGCTTGCCAACCGCGATGCGATTTCCCATTTCCATCGTATGCCGACATTAAAAGCGAAACGTGGCAGCGTTAGAACCAAAGCGATCAAGCTCGTGCGTGGCCTCTCCCCCTCTTCGTCGTGGGACGACCTCATGTATCGCATCTACGTCCGCCAAAAGATCGAGGCTGGACTGGCGGATTTTCGATCGGGCCGCGTGCACACTCACTCCGCCATCCGAAAAGAATTTGAGTTGTCGTGAGCATCATATGGTCGGCGGAAGCCCGGAGATCTCTGCGATCGATACAGAGGTACATCGCAGGGGATTCCGAGTTTTATGCCGCGCGAATGGTGGCCCGGATCATCGAGCGAGTGGAGCGCGTCTCGATGTCGCCAAGGCAGGGTCACCCCGTTCACGAGTATCCCGAAGAACCCCTGAAGGAAGTGCACGAGTCACCGTATCGCATCATCTACGGATTCTCAGAGATGGAGTTCCGAGTCGTGACGATCGTCCATTTCAAGGAGCAGCTGACGAAGGAGAGGCTCGCCAGTACCGAGTGAAAAACCGGGCCAACCAGTCGCCACAGCGCAACGCCCACCGTCAGGGGCTTCGGCGACGCCAAGATTTCGAATTCAGGTTTGAAACGGTCATCAACCCTCAGCCCAGTGGGCGTGGCTGACCTCGGACGTTCGGCAAAACCATGAAAATCATTTCTGCAATGAGAGTTCAAATGTGCGGGGTGCTCAGTTTGCTCAGTTCAGTTACCCAAGATTTGCGCGCCCAACCCGAAGTTGGACAACCGAGATTCGAGTTGCGAGTCCCAGCGGGAACGGGCCGATTTCCCGTTGTCGCGCTCGTCCCAGGTTGCAGCGGGTTTCGCAATGATCGCTTTAGAAGCCGTTTCGATTGGTATGTAGAAAAGCTGATCGAGCGCGGTTTTGCCACAGTTCGCATCGATTACTTGGGCAGCCGCGGGGTGCGGGAACCCTGCGCTGACGCGAATACGGGAATTTGGGAGCCACGTATTAGCGCGGATCTGGAGCACGCGGCGAAGGCGCTTGCTACGGATGCTCGACTTGATGCCACTCGGCTTTTTGTGGTGGGATGGTCGCTGGGAGGAGGCGGAGTGTTGGCGTATCTCTCCAGGCTCCCGCACGGAGGCGCCGCAGCATTCTGCCGCGCCGTCGTCTATTACCCCACCTGCCGCTCGGTGCGACATCTGAATGGGCGGATACCAACGCTCTTATTCCTTCCCGAGCTCGATAATATTCAGCCTGTGTCCTTTTGCGATTCGCTCATGTCGGCGCTCGACGACAAGAAACTCGTTTCTGTGAGACGTTTCGAAAGCAGTCACCATGCCTTCGATCTTGTCGAACTTCCCGTGATGACTGTAGCAGCCGCTCAAGCCACGGTTGCCGCGAATCCTGCTGCCGCAAAGATCGCTTGGGATGAGTTGCTGGCGTTTTTCGATAAGCCTTGACCGCGCATACCAGAATGGCCGAACCAGGCGCTACAGCGCAACGCCCACAGTCGGGGGCTTCGCCGATGAGTAAGATTTCATTTTCGTATTTTCAGTGGTCACAAGCCATCAGCCCAGTGGGCGTGGCTGATCTTTAACGTTAGCCAAAAAACATGACTGCTCTCCAATATTTGTCCTTTGTCGTGACGCTGCTGGCTGGTCTCGCTTGCGTGCTGCTCGCTGCGCGTGGCATCAAGCGGACGAAGAAGACAGCATTCACCTTACTTTTCTTGGTATCCGCAGCCCTGACGATGAATGAAGCCGGGCGGCACGACGAATACGGGGATCGAAAGATTGATTCTCCGAACTTGCGCACGCACAAGTGGCGAGCGATCGAAGCGCCTCTCGTGTTCTTGATGTTAGCGGCGGCGTTGTGGTCACTTCAAGCTGAGGATAAAAAGGGCTAACCAGCCGCCACAGCGCAACGCCCACCGTTGGGGGCTTCGGCGACGCCAAGATTTCGATTTCATGATTGAACTGATCATCTACCGGCAGCCCGGTGCGCGTGGCTGAGCTTCGACCTGAGCCGCGCTTTTCCGCTGGGTTCGCAAACACGTGGTCGGGTTTCAGTTGCACGCAGACGACTAGCGCCACCGATTGAACGTTCAAGCGCGTAATTGAAATCTGGTGTCATGCGGCCGTCATGCAGCGCCATGTATTCTGTCATGGCGGGCGGCGGGCACTTGGCGGAATGGCGCCCGTCGCGTTTCACCTGCCGGGTCAAATTGGAGGCAGCAGATCTTCGATCTCCGCTTTCGTCATCGCTGGTCGTGCGCCATGGCGCACGTGAAGCACGTGTACCGCGTCCTCGCAAATCGTGAAAATCACCCGGTAGCGTCCGTGCCGTCGGCCAAAGACCAACTGGCGTAGTTCATACTTGAACAATCCGTCTTCGCGCGCCCGCGGGCACCGTTCCGGGAAACGCGCGAGCGAGTTGATTTCCGCTTCGATCGCAGTGAACCACCGCTCGGCGGCATCGGAAGCTTGGGCCGCGATCCAGCCGGTGGCCTCGTCGATGTCCCGAATCGCCCGCGTCTCGATGACGACGCGATAGTTCATTTCGCGGGCTTGATCCCGTGCTTCTCGCGAAGTCGCGCAAAGACCGTTTGCGCCGGTTCGCCCTGGCCACGCTCCATGGACGCAATGCCCTCGGCAATACCCGCCTTCGCCTGCATGGCCTCGATGCCCTCCAGCATCACTTGATAGGCCTTAGCATCCTGGACCACGACCTCCGCCTTGCCGTTAAGCGTGAGCACCGCCGGACGCTGACTGCGCTTCAAGCGCTGCAGATGACGTTTGTGATGGCGCAGAAAATCCGTGAGCGGATGGATGTTCTCGGGTAAAAGCGAAGTTGCGGCCATATGTTTTAAGTATGATTTAAGTGTCGCCGGTTATTGCTCCTGGTCAAGCTCTGCTCTCGCCCCAGAGCCACCGCGGTAACTTCGGACCAGATTGCCGGTGGCAGTTGGTCGCTGGTTCCGGGAAAGGCGCGTTCGGCCCGGCGGCCGAACCAGGCCCCCCGCAGAACCGAACGGGCGCAATTCGGGAACCTGCGAGCCGGCTCCACTCGTCGATCGCAAAGCGCAAAGCCTGACCCTATTGGATTGGCCCGCGCATGGAAACTCGCGCAGAAATGTCCGCACCAGCGTCCGGGCGTTTTCGTAGCCCATCGCGTCGACAAGCTCAGCGACGCCTGCAGTGGGAGGACGGAGAGGTTCCATGGCACAGAGGGCAACCTAGTTTGATCGGTGGAGCAAAGACAAAACCGAAGCGGGCTTTCTCCAGTTAACCAAGATTCAGAACCGCCACTGCAGTCGGCCCGCGAGGCTGAGATCCCATTTCTCAAAGTCCGCAATGACCGCCTCCGAACTGTTCCGCCGGTCATAACTGACACCGAGGCGTAGTTCACCCGGACCGAAGGGCCGGACGAGACTCAAACGGCCGGAAGCATGGACGTCGTCGCGGGCACGATCCCGGTACGTGTAGTGACTGCCCTGCACCCGCAGCGCCGGCTGCAAGCGCCACTTGGCGCCAAGGCCATGATCGATCACGGCGACCAGCGCCTGTTCGACGCGGTTGTTCCAACCCGGCGCGAGCAGGCCAAAAGAGTCGGTGTGCGACCAACGCAGGGCGCCTTCCGCCCCCGCCGTAAAGGAGCTCCGGGCGCCGAGGCGCCAGGATCGGTACAACTGCCATTCGCCCGCTCCCTCTTGGTAGAACACGCGGGCGTTGGCGCGGTTCTTGAGCGAGGCACCGCGCAGCGCAGCCATGCCGAGCCAGCCCTCGCGCTGCCACGAGGCCCCGACATGCGCCCCCACCAGGTCGAAGTCGTTGCGATCGATCTCGAGAAAATTGATCTTCCGGTTGGGATCGGAGAGCAGACCGTAACGGTACGTTTGCCCGCGGAAGCCGGTCTCGAAGGCCAGTTGTCCGCCCCAGCGCGGCTGCGGCGAGAAATGCCAGGTGGCTCCGGCCTGCACCGACGTGATGGTCGAGGACGTCGGATGCTTCTCGACGATCGTCGGGTTGGAGGTGCTCGTGAGCTCGAACTCGGTCCATAGCTCGAGCGGCTGCGGCCGCACGGCTTGCGCCAGCGCGACCGGCTTGGCGGCCTGCGCGACGGTCGTGGCCACCGGCGGAACTGGCGTGACGCCGGCGTTTTCCACTGTCGGCTGCAGCCGGATCGCGGCGGCTGGCGGTGCCGCCGCCCGCAGGAGGAACTGGGGCCCGACGTCCTCCAACTCGCCGGCGAACAACTCCGGCACGGCGAGCAGGGCGGCGGCGCGACTGGACGGCAACGTAAGGAGGGCGAACGTCGCGCCGAGGAGCAACGACCTGCGCACAGAGGAGCGACCGAATACGATGGGATTCATGGCAACGGGGTCGGTTTGCTGATGACGATCGCGGGGAGCTGCAGTCCAGTGCCACCGGTGGAAGCGGCCACATAATCCTGCGCGGGCCGACCGGCATAGGTGACGTCGCGCACGAAATTCACCAAGCCGGGCTGCACCGTCTGGCCGGTGTTCGGCAACGGTGCGAGCCGGCCCTGTTCGCTCACGAGCCGCACGGTCGATCCCGCGGCGAACGAGACTCCCTCGAGTGCGAGCGTACGCGCGCCGAGGTTCACTTCGCGAAACCCGTCGAGCGCGACCGCTCGCAGGCTCACCAGGTTGTTGGCCGTCGCTTGGAACACCGCCGCGGCGGGAGGGGGCCCCAGCGTCAACGTGTCGAGCCGGACCGAGTCCGTGGCGTGCGTCCAAAAATTTCCACCCAGATCCAGACGGGTGCGGGTCACGGCGACCGTTTTGGCGTACGCGGCAAATCCGCCTCCTGTCGTCCGCACCGTCGAACCGGAGAGGTCGAGCGCGCCGGTGCGCACATCGAGATTGAGCGCACTCGGCACGACGAGTTCGGCGCCAATGGGCCCGTCGGCCTGCAGGGTTTCGTTGGCAATCCGGAGGTCACCGGAGTGCACCTGGAGGATCAGCCCGCCGTTTCGATTGATCACACTGCCGCCGCTGAGGGCCAAATCGCGGTCGGTGTCGAAGTAAAAGGTGGCGGCTCGAGTCGGCGGAGAGAAACCCGTCTCCAAAATCGCCCCGGTGGCCACGTTGATCTGCGGACTGAAAATTCGGAGATAATCAATTCCGGCAAGATCGGTGAAGCGGGTCGAACCGGTGAACGTGATGGCCTGCTTGGCGACGAGCTGAAAAGCCGGCAGGCCCCAATCCGCCAGACTCAGCGTCGGGGTGGCGACCGTGAGGTTGAGGCCGAGCAGTCCGGTGACGAGGACGTCTGATTGCGTCTTCAAGAAGAGACTTTCGCTCTCCGGCACCAGCAGTGGCGTGCGGAAGGATCGTTCCGCCGGCAGGCGCGCCCCCGTGAGCGTCACGTTGGTGTTCAGGGCGAGGCGCTGCGGCGCGGTGAATTCACCGGTGAGATTGTTGTCCGCATCGGGTCCCGAGGCTTCGATGCCGTTGACCTGGGTGTCGCTCGTCGCCGTGTAAACGAGGAATCCCGTGGTGATGAACTGTCCGGAACCAACCAGGCGTCGCTGACCCGCGACCGCCTGTTCAATCTTTCCCTGCGAGGGCAAAGGGCGGGAGAACCCGTGCACGAGTTGGGAGGCCTTGATCTGTTGCGCCAGGTCAAAGTTCAACACCGGGCCCGGCGATCCGACACCGCCGCCGGCCGGCAGAACAAACGTCATCTGCCCGGCCTCCAGGCGGAGACGCGTGCCGGCGGCGAAATCCACCTGGGCGCGCCCTTCGAGGACGAGGAGCTTGAAGCCGCCTTCCGGCGTCGCCGCGGCGATGATCGTCGTCCCCAGCACGGAGGCCGACGCGGAGGGCGAGACGATCTTCCCGCCACCCTGGCCGCTCGGCGAATGGAAGAGTACGCTGCCGCGCTCGAGTTTCATCGACCGGGAAGCGCGATCGATGGCAAACGTGGTCATGGCGCCGAGCCGCGTGATCGTGCCATCCGGCGCCTCCAATTCGGCGCGGGCGGGACGACCCGTTTCCACCCGATCGGGGAAGCGCAGATTCATACCCTTTGCGGCCGCCACGTGAGGACCGGTGTCGGGCACACGCCGGACATCGCCGATCGCCTCGATCACCAAGGATTCCTCGAGCGGACGCGGCGGGGCGGCGTGCACCAGAGCGGTGCCGGCCAGCAATAGACTAACACGGATGGCAGCTTTCATTTGGAGTCAAAGCGGTCTTCCCCGTTCCAATCGGGCGGAGGCGACGCGGCGTAAGCCAACGCCCGCGCCGCCTGGGCCTGAAAAAACTCCGCCAGCGGGGTCGGCCAGCGGACAAGTTCTTCGTAAGCGGAGGCCGCGACGGCGAAGTCGCCCCTGGTCCACGCGGCAAGCGCGGCCTCAGCCTCCGCAAACCATGCGGGTGCCGCGGCCGTCTGTGGGCCAAGCGGCACGAACAAACCGACGGCCTCGCGCCGGCCCTTGAGCCCAAAACGCCCGAGGGGCACGCAGCGGTGCGTGTCGCGGATGAGCTCCTGAATCGTCTCACTCACGAGCACCGTGGTGCCGAGCTGGCGATTCGCGGACTCGAGCCGGGCGGCCACATTCACCACGTCGCCAAGCACGGTGAACTCCATCCGCTGAGCGTGGCCGACATTACCCACCATCGCCACGCCGTGGTGCAGCCCGATGCCGATGGCCATCGGCGTGCGATCGGCCCGGCCGGCCCAGGAGGCATTGAGCCGGATCACCGCGGCCTGCATGGCCAGCGCCGCATCGACGGCGCGGGCAGTGTCCACCGCGGCGCCAGCCGAGCGCGTATCGCCCCAGACTGCGAGCAGGGCGTCGCCGATGTATTTTTGCAGCGTACCTCCCTCGGCGAGCACGCAATCCACCGCCGCGCCGAAATATTCGTTGAGCTGGGCAACGAAGGCCTCCGGCTCCGCCTGTTCCACCCACGAGGTGAATCCGCGCAAATCAGCAAAGAGCACCGTGACGGGGCGCCGCGTCCCGCGCAGCGACTGGCTGAATTCCTCCGGCTGGTCAGCGATGATTTGCGCCACTTCCTCCGAGACGTACCGGCCGAGGACTCCGCGCAGCCGCAAGCGTTCGCGCTGCTCCATGATGAAACGCACCCCCGCCCCGCCTCCGCCCGCCACCAGCCAAGCCCCCACCGGCGCCACAAACGGCAACATGTAATTCGCCCACAAAAAACACCCGTACGCCAGCGCGCCCCAGCCTATTGCCCCGGCCACCACGATCGTCAATTGGACAGAAACGCGCAGCGAAGCCCACGCGACGAAGACTCCCGAGAGCGCCAGGATCCACACCCAAGCCACTGTGGCGGCATGGGACGCTGGCCGGTCCGGCCCGCGGCCGAGCAGCGTCTCGAGGGCGTTGGCGTGCACCTCGACTCCGGGCATGCGCCCCATGGGCGTCGCAAAATAATCCTTGAAGTGAAGCTCCGACAACATTCCCACCCAGACCACTCGATCGCGGAAAAACCCGTCCTTTTGGAGAATTTTCCAGCGGTCGGCATAGAAAAGATCCTCGATCGGCCGGGTCTCAACGGCGCGGGTCCAGTCGATGAAGCCCGTGTCGCCCGCAAACTCCACTCCTGGTCGCAAAGCCCGCGCCGTGGCCAGCGCGAGCGACGGCAACAGCGGATCGCCCGCCCTCGGCGCCGCCCCCAGAAACTCGACTCGCGTCATCGCGGGCGTCATGGCCCGCAGCATGCCGTCTTCGTGGTCCGGATACACATTGGTGAACCCGACGCGATCGCCGACAACCGCCCGCAAGGCCTCGCACGGATCTAGGTTCTGTGCGGTGCCGTCGGCGGGACTGAGCTGAACCTGAAACGCCAGCACCACGGGTGCGCCCGGCTCGGCGATGACCCGGGCAAACTCCGCATCGCCCGCCGACTCGGCCGCGAAAATGAAATCGAAGACGATCGCCCGGGCGCCGGCTTCCCGCAGCCGCCGCACCGCCTCCGCAAATACCTTCCGGTTCCACTGCCACTCCGGCGTCATCGCCGCCAACGCTTCGCGCCCATCCTCCGGCCGGGTGGGATGCTCGGTCACCTTGAAGCTCGAATCGGCCACGCCGGCAATCACCGATACCGGCTCCGGCTTCGCGCCCGTGGCGACGCGCAGTTGAGAACGAAAATCGATCGCGCGATTCTCGAGGCTCGTAAGCCACTTCCAGGGCACCGAGATCACTGTCGCGCCGACGGCGGCGATGGCCACCACCACCCAGAGCAGCTGGCGATGTCGTGCTTCTTCACGCTCCGGTGTGGGTCGTGAGGGATGAAACGTGAGGCATCAGGTCGAGTTTGCCGCAGAAGAAGAGGATTCTGGCGCGGTAGTTTTCGAACCGCCGGAAGCCGCGGGCGTCCGACTTGATCGCTTGGATCT
>SXSC01000171.1 GCA_005792355.1 Opitutaceae bacterium | reverse complement strand
CTTGAACAATAAAGTCCGAGTGGTGACCAGACGCTCATATGGTTTCCGAACCTATAGGGCAATGGAGGTGGCCCTATATCATAACCTTGGCCATTTGCCCGAACCGGAATGCGCCCATGAATTCTGCTGACCAAGCGGAACTGCTATGTCGGGGGCGATGGAAAACTCCATCGCATCTCCCACCAGTTGCCCGAGGCACGGCCCGGCCCCACCCTAACAAAAGACGAGGCGCGCGAGCGGGCCCACGCCGTGCTGCGGGAACGGTTCGGATTCCAACCCGAGGAACTGACGGAAATAGCGGCCACCGTGAAGAAACGCCCGAAGCGCGGCGATTGGAGTTTTGTTTTTGAAGACCGGAACGTGAAAGGCCTCGCGCAGGCGAAGGCCCGCATCTTCATCGTCATCGCGGGCGACGAGGTTACCGGCGCCGATCACTTCATCTTCGTACCCGAGGACTGGGAGAGGGAGCAGCGCAACATTTCCGGAAAATTTCAGATCGGGGCGACGGTCCGGACCACCATCCTCGTGCTGCTGATGCTCGCCGCCGTCGCGGCGGCGGTCGTGGCCTTGAGCCGCGGCCGGGTGGCGGTGCGCATGGGACTGATTCTGACCGGAGTATCGCTGGTCGGATCGGCGGTGGACACCGTGAACGACTGGCCCGCGCTGGTGGCAAATTTTTCCACGACGCGTTCGTACGATCTGCAACGAGCCGGGGCCGCCCTGGGTCCGCTCCTCGGCGGGTTGATGCGGGGAGTGACTCTGGCGTTAATCGCCGGGATGGTGGCCCGCTGGTTGCGACCGCCGGCGCCCAGCGTGCGGCGGGTGGCAACGTTTGGCGTCGCGGCGGGATGGATCGCGATCGGCGCGATCGCGATTGGCCGGTCGCTGCGCGGGGGAACGTGGCCGAATTGGCCGTCATTCGGCGGGGCGCAGACGGTTGCGCCCTGGCTGAGTGCCGCACCCGATGCGGTGACGGAGTATCTCACCCGCACCGTGATCGCGCTGCTGGTGTTCGGGACCATTGATCGCGTCACCGCGGCGTGGAGCCGGCGCCGCATGGGAATGGGTTTTCCCGCGCTAATCATCGGCGCGATCCTGTTGCTCCCGGGCAGCGGCGTGACCGTCGAGCGATGGCTCGGGTCCGCGGCCCTGCTCGGCGGCGCGCTGCTGGCGATCTACGTTTTCGCGTTGCGGCAGGATCTCACGGTCGTGCCGTTGGTCACGGGCGCCATGGTGATCCCCGGGCTGTTGAGCGCCAGTTTTCAGCGGCAGTATTCCGGCGCGGTCGCCAGTTCGGTGATCGCGGCGCTGAGCGTGGCGGCGCTCGCGTGGTGGTGGTTCAAGACGCTGCGGACCATCGCGGCGCGTGCGGCGGAGCCACACCTCACGTCGGTGCCGGACGAGTCGAGCGACACCCCGCCGTTTTTCCCGCCCGACATTCCGGTCGGCGCGCCGCCGGAGCTGCTGCCGACCGCGGCGGGGCCGATCCCTGACGTGGCCGGGCCGGTGCACGCTCGGCCGGTGCTCGAAGTGGCGACCTCCGAAATCGGCGGATTGCCGGCCGGGCGGGGCACCTCCGTTCCCGCCCTCCAGACGGAAAATCTCACGCGTGACTTCGGCATGATGCGCGCCGTCGACGGCCTCAATCTCACGGTGGCGGCGGGGCGCTTTTACGGATTTCTCGGGCCGAATGGCGCCGGCAAATCCACCACGATAAAAATGCTCACGGGCCTGCTCGCCCCGACCTCGGGGACCATGCGGATCCTCGGCGAAGACATGAGCGATCCGGCGCGCGCCCTCGTGGTGAAGCGCCGCATCGGCGTCGTGCCGGAAAACCTCGCGCTCTTCGACAATCTCACCGGCAGCGAGTATCTGACCTTCATCGGCCGCATGTACGGGCTCGCGCCCGACACCGTGCGCGACCGCCGGCGCGAACTGCTCGCGATGATGGAGCTCGCGCATGAGGAGGACAAACTGACGGTCGACTACTCGCATGGCATGAGGAAAAAACTCGCGCTGGCCGGGGCGCTCATTCCCGACCCCGAGCTGTTGTTTCTCGACGAACCGTTTGAGGGCGTGGACGCCGTGGCGTCACGCGTGTTGCGCGACACGCTGCAGCAATGCGTCAAGCGCGGGGCGACCGTCTTCCTGACCTCCCACGTCCTGGAGATTGTCGAACGGCTCTGCACAGACGTCGGCATCATCGCCAACGGGCGGCTCGTGCACCACGGAACGATGGAGGAACTCCGGCGCGACGGCTCGCTCGAGGAACGCTTCATCGCGGTGGTGGGCCATGAGCGGGGCGAGGCGCAGAAGCTGAGCTGGCTGGAGCCGGGATGAACCACGGTCAGATCAACACTATCCTCTGGCTGCGCAGCCGTCTCACGTGGAACCAGTGGCGGCGCGGTGGAAAGCTTGAGCTGTTTCTGGGCATCCTCTTCACCGTCGGCTCAGCCGTGCTCGGCGCCTGCAGCTTTTTGGCCGGCGCCGTCGGCGGCACGATGATGCTCGGCGCGGCGGAGCCGAGGCTGGTGCTCTATCTCTGGCTCGGCCTGACGCTGGGTTTCCTTTGCTGGTGGGGCTTTGGTGTCCTCAACGAACTCCAGCGCTCGGAGGTCCTCGATCTCTCCCGGATGCTCCAGCTTCCCATCGCGGCGGCGGATGTCTTCGTGGTGAACTACGTGGCCTCGCACCTTTCGCTGACGCTGATCGCGTTCATCCCCGGGATGCTCGGGCTCGCCCTGGGTGGAGCGTTCGCGCGCGGGCCGGCGATGCTCTGGCTCGTCCCGCTGGCCCTGGCATTCGTGATCGCGGTCACGGCGTGGACCTACTGGCTGCGCGGATGCCTCGCCGGTTGGTTGGTGAATCCGCGCCAGCGGCGAACGGCGATCATGGTGACGTCCCTCGTGCTGCTGACGGCGGCCCAGGTCCCCGGGCTCTTATTCTTGAAGCACCTGCGCGATGAGCGGGTGCGCCCGAAACCGGCAAATCGCGCGGAGGCGATTCTCCGCGCCAAGGCGGACAAAGCGGCGATGGAAGCCAACTTTCAAACAGCGATCGCGGCCCAGAAGTTCGTGCCACTTTTTTGGCTGCCGGCCGGCGCTCACGCCCTGGCGGAGGGGCGCACGGGACCGGCGATCGGTTTCACGTTCGGCTGTCTGGCGCTCGCGGCGGTGGGTTTGCACCTCGCCTACCGCGGGACCGTTCGCTTCTACCGCGGCGAAACGGACGCGCGGGCGGCGACGCCGCTGCGGCAGCGCAAAGCCACCGGGCCACCCGACGTGCCGGATGCATTCCGACGGCCGCGGCTGATTGAGCGCCGCATTTCCGGAATACCAGACGAAGCGGCGGCCGTGGCGGTCGCGACCATGCGGGCAAGCCTGCGCGCCTCCGATGTGCGGATGGGTGTCGTCAGCGTGATGTTCATCGCGCTGATGTCATTTGTCGTCGCCCTATTCGCGCCGCCGCCGGAGTTGTCCCCGGCGCAGGCGATCTTTGCCCCGACCGCGATGCTGCTGGTTTCGTTGGGGATGAGTGCGACGTATTTGCTGAACGTATTTGGAACCGACCGGCACGGGTTTCGGGCGATGGTGTTGTCGCCGATGGCACGCTGGCAGGTTTTGCTGGGCAAGAATCTCGCGTGGCTCTGGTTTTGTCTGCCGGCGTCGCTCTTGCTCGCGGCGGGAGGATGCGTGATCCTGCGCCTGCCGGCATCGGTGATCGCGGTCCTGCTGTTGCAGTGGGTGGCGCTGGTGGCGTTCGCGTACGCGGCGGGCAACACGATCTCGATCCTTGCACCGATTCGGGTTGAGATCGGGGCGCTCAAGTCGAACAAGGTTTCGACCAAGACGGCCCTCCTGCAGTTGTTCTTCCTGCTGCTCTTTCCAATGGCGCTCACGCCGGTGTTCCTCGCTCCCCTGGCGGAGTGGTGGTGGGATGGCGGAACGGCGGGGGCGTGGGCCAACGCGGCGGTTTCGGCCCTGCTCGCGCTGGCGGCGGCGATGCTCTACTGGAAATCGCTCGGCCCGCTCGGCCGGCTGCTGCAGCGACGCGAGCAACGCATCCTCGAAGTGGTGACGGCGCAGGTGGAGTGAAGCGGGAGCGCGCCAATGGCTCCGGCACGGCCCTACGGGTGAGTGGGCGCCGAGAAAGGCGCGTGGTCCTTGGCGAACGATCGCGCGGCCAGCCCGAGCGCGAGCAACACGAGGGCCGCCCCCATGAAAAACGTGAGGCCGGCCAGCCACGCCGGCTGGCCCGTTTGCACGGCCCAGCCGAAGCTCCACGCGGCGATGAGCGGGCCGGGGATGCCGGCGAGACTCGCCAGACCGGAGTAGATGCCCTGCACGGCGCCCTGTTCGTTGGGCGGGACATGTTGGGTGATGTAGCTTTGCATCGCCGGTCCCGCGATGCCCGCCAGCGCGCCGAGCGGAATGACGAGATAGACCATCCAGCCGTGTGGCGCGAGGCCGTAGAGCACCTGGCACGTCGCGGACAACAGCAGACCGAGCGTGATGCCGCGCACGTCCCCGATTCGGCCGAGGATGCGTTTGGCCAGGACCGCCTGCACGAGGGCCGACATCACGCCGACCATGGTCAGCGAGAACCCGACGTGCTGCGGGTCCCAGAGATAACGATGGTTGGTGTAGAGCGCCCAGATGGAAAACAACATCATCTGCGCGAGATTCAGGATGAAGAACGACTCCGCGAGACCGAGCACCGCGGGGAAACGCTTGAGCGCGATCAAGGCGCCAACCGGGTTCGCGCGTTTCCAGGAAAACCCCCGGCGGTTTTCCGGGGCGAGCGACTCGGGCAGCACGAAGTAACCGTAGAGCCAGTTAAGCGCGGAACAGCCGGCCGCCACCCAGAACGGCAGCCGGAGATCGATGCTCCCGAGGATCCCGCCAACCAACGGGCCGATGATAAAGCCGAGCCCAAACGCCGCGCCGATCAACCCGAAGGCCTGGGCGCGTTTTTCAGGCGGCGTGACATCCGCCACGTAGGCGTTGGCGGTGGCGATGACGCCGGCGGTGGCTCCGCCCACCATCCGCGCGAGGAACAGAATTGTGAGGCTCGGCGCGAGGGCCATCACAACGTAGTCGATGCTCGATCCGGCGAGGGCGATGAGGATCACCTTGCGGCGGCCGAAGCGATCCGAGAGCGAGCCGAGAATTGGCGACCCGACAAACTGCATCAACGCATAGCTGCTCACGAGCCAGCCGTAGGAGTGGGAACCCGCGGCGACGTTGCCGCCCTTGAACTGTTTCACCAGTTCCGGCAGCACCGGGATCAGGAGCCCGAAGCCGAGCACGGCCAGGACGACCGTGACAAAAACAAAGCCGAGGGCCGGCTGCCGGCCGGGCGGGGGCGCGCTCATGGGCGGCGATGTTTGCGGAAATCGCGAGCTTGGCGAGCGCGGAGCGGCGGGCGGAGCGCAGCTCCAGGTTTTCAGAAGTGATGGCGATGGCGCGGGGTGGCGCGGCGCTTTCGCCTGCGCTCCGACCGGGAAAATGCGGGCTGCAGCACCGCACTCCTTTAGAACGTGCCTTTCACACCGAAGGCCCACTGGGCGCCGTAGGAGCGGGTCGAGCTGCGGCGGGCGTAGATGGGGGTGTCGGCCTGGTAGCGCGATTGGTTGAACCAGACGTTGGTCACGTTGCGGGCGTTGGCGAAGAGCGTCGCGCGGCGGTGGAACTGGTAACTCAGGCTGAGGTCGAGCGTGGTACGCGCGTCTTGGTACACCTTGGCGAGGGGGCCCAGGCCGGTCGAGGCGCCGAGGTCCTGTTCGCCGCGGTGGTGCCAGTTGGCCATCACGGTGAGCGGCCGCCTGGTGAACGTGACGCCCCAGTTGGCGCTGGTGGGAACGAAGCGGGTGAACGCCGCGGTGCGGCTGCCTTCGAGTTTCAGCTTGGTGGCGTTGGCGAACACGCTGAAGAAGCGGCCATATTTGCCCAACGGGGCGAGCGACTGGCGGACGTTGAACTCGACGCCGCTCACGCGCGCATCGCCGGAGTTGATTGTGGTGTTGAGGCGCCAGCCGGCGTATTGCGGCTCGAGGCCGAATTCGTCGAGGATCTCCGCGGTGGCGATGGTTTGCAGCGTGCCGAAGAAATCGACGATGTCCTTGCGGAAGACGCCGGCGGTGATGAGGCCGCCGTTCTCCGTGTAATACTCCGCGGAGAGATCGTAGTTTTGCGCAGTCCAGGGTTTGAGTCCGGTGTTGCGCACGGTGATGTCGCCGGGGATCGCGTTGGGATCGGTGGAGAACTCGATGTCGTTCTCGGAAATCGTGGCGTTGGGGACGATGTTGGAGAAATCGGGGCGGCCGTAGGTCTTGGCGTAGGCGGCGCGAAGGAGGAATTTTTCCGTCACGTTAAAAGTGAGGTGGACGCTTGGATAGTAGCCGTCGTAGGCGCGGTTGGCGGAGTTGGCGCGCTCGAGTCGGATCAGCCTCAGCTCCTCCATCGAGCCAATGGCGCCGGCCTCCGGCTTTCGGTACCGCTGGTTCGCGGCGTCGCGGGCGAAGGTTCCGTCGGGATCGCGCACCCAGACGGCGGCGGGCTGGTTCACCGGGCCGACACCCTTGTCGTGGGTCTTTTCGTAGCGCACACCCGTGAGGAGTGTGAGGCGGTTGCGGAAAAACCGCGCCTCGGTCTGCGCATAAAGACCGGTGACGGTCTCGAGGATCTGCTCGGAGCCTACGATGCGGCTCTGCTCCTGGGCGACGATTTGCGCGGGCGTCATCGTGAAGAGGCTGGGATCCTTTCGCCAGGCGTCGACGGCGCGGTTGTTCGAGAGCCAGGGGATGTTGGGGAAGCCGAAATACTGCGTCTGGTCCTTGTAGACCTGGCCGACGAACGGCGCAGGCGAGAGATTTCCGCTCGCCGGCGTGTAGGTGAACGCCCGGTTGTAGGAACGGCGATCGCGATCCTGCGCGCGGTAGCGGCCGCCGATTTGGAAATTGGTGGGAATGTTGAAGACGGTGAACGCGCGGCGGAGATCGAGGTTGTAGCCGAACACGTCCTCCTTGTGGTCGCGATAGTCGGTCTGGGCGGCGGTGTTGAGCCGGTAGCTGTTGATGTCGTTGATGTCGACCTCGCGGTCGGTGTTGTCGAAAGCGCGAGTGGTGGCGGGGCGCACGGCGTTGATGCCCTCGAAGCTCACCCGCACGGGTACAAGGAGCGCCGTCGTGAGCGACTGGAAGCTGCCTTTCTGCTCGTAACGGCGCCAAGTCTTCGAGTTCGAGATGCTGGCGCCGGTGTCAATCAGCCAGGTGCCGTCGTCGTAGCGGTAGCGGGTGTTGGCGGCGATCGTGCGCGCGTCGATATGGAGAAAATTGCCGCTGAAGGTGACGCCGCCGCGGCCGGTGCCGCCGATGGTTTTTACGCCGTCGTAGCTGAGCGGCGTGCCGCCGGCGACGGTGGGTGTGGCGATGGCGCCGGCGGTGGCGGTGCGGGTGATGTTGCCGTTCTTGTCGCGGTAGTAGCTCGCCTGGGTGCCGAAGGACAGGACGGAGTTGCGCGTGACGCGCCAGTCGGCCTTCAGGCTGGTGGAGTCGCGGGTATACCATTTCGGCGCGTCGACGATGGCGTGGCTTTGCAGGAAGGGCCGCGACGGCGTCGCACCGGTGCCGGCGGCGGTGGCGTTCCACGTATTCGAGGAGTAATTCTGCTCGTTCCACTGCTTCGAGTGGAGCCCGGTGAACACGAGGCCGAAATTTTTCGTGATGGGCAGCGTGAGATCGAAGTCGAAGCCGGGGTTGACGCGGGGTTCGAGGGTGTCGAACGGGAACGGCCGTTTCTTGAGCATCATGCCGTCGCTGCTCGCGGAGACGAAGGCGCGGTAATTGAACTGCATGCGGCTGCGCTCAAAGGAGCTTTTGCTGACCATGTTGACGGTGCCGGAAATGCCGTCGGCGGGGTTGGCGGGCGTCGGGACCTTGGTGACCTCGATGCGCGAGACGTTGTTGATCGAGACCTGCGTGAAGAGGAACGCGCGGTTGGCGGCGCTGCCGGAGGCGTTGGCGAGCTGTGCGCCGTCGGCCGAGACGGCGGTCAGGTTGGGATCGAAGCCGCGCACGGCGACGGAGTTCGGCGAGGCGTCGGAATAGTCGATGGTCACGCCCGGCAGGAATTTCATGAACTCGGCGACGTTTCCCTCGGTGACATCGCCGAACGCATCGGTGGCGACGACGTTCTTGATGTTCTTGGCGAAGCGCTGCTCGTTGGTCGCGAGCGCCTCACCCTCGGTGAGCTTCGAGGAGGAGAGGACAAACGGGTCGAGCTTCACGACGCCCGTGCTGGACTGCGCGCCGTAGCGATCACGGTTGCTGAGGTTGACGTCGCGCTCGACCCGCTGGCCCGCGGCGATCACGAGTGGCACCTGCTGCGGATCGAGACCGGAATAGAGCACCTCGAGGACGACCGATCCGGCGGGCACGCGCGCGAGACGGAACGAGCCGGTGTCGTCGGTGAACGACGTGAGGTCGGTGCCCTTCACGGTCACGCGGGCGTTGTTGAGATACTGGCCGGTGGCCTCGTTTTGCACGCGCCCGGAGATTTCGCCGGTGGCGGACTGCGCGGCAAGGCGCAGGCCGGTGAGGGCGAGGACAAGGGAGAAAACGGCGGCGGGGCGGGCGACGCGCGAACGGAAAACAGCCGGGAGCGAATTTGGAAGGGTCTTCATTGGAGCTTGCGTGTAGATGGTGTCGATTGCGCTTCAGTCGGCAGTCAACCGGAACGGATCGAGAACGGGGGTGGGGAGCGGATGGAGCATTCTCAGGAAACGCGCCACCGGCCCACGCGCAACTGGATTATCAACTGCGGCGCGCCCAGCCGCGTGGGCGTGACCACGACCGCCTTTGCGCAGCGCCCGAGCGGCCGCGTCGCCGGCCCTCGTTCATCGGCAGCGGGAAACGCTCCAGGTTCCGCCTCAAAACCGGCCCGACACACCCGCCTTGATCGCGGGCGTGAAGACCTGGTTGTAGCGGGTGCGGCTGTTCACGTAGATGAAGGCGTTGGCGATCGGATCGTCGAAGACGTTGATCACGTCGACAAACAGAGTGAGCCGCGGGTGCCACTTGTACTTCAGGTTCAGGTCGACGTTTTTCTTCGAGTGGTAATAGACACGGAGCAGCGGGTTGGCGTTGAAATCGCGCAGATTCTCCGCGCGGTACGTGTACTTCACCTGCGCCTCCCATGCCCGGTAGAAATAGGAGACGCTGGCATTAAACGTTTCCGGCATGAAACCCGCGATCTCCGCCCCGGTCTGGGTGCCGCCAGCCGAGGTGTAGTTGCCGCGGCTCTCCAGCTTCGTGTAGTTCGCGGTGAGGCCGAGGCCCTTCCACAGGCCGGGCAGCCCCGCGAACCGCTGCTGGTACGCGAGCTCAAAGCCCCGCACGCGTCCCGCGCCGCCGTTGCGGTTCTGCGTCACCTCGTAGCCTGCATATTCCCCTTCGAAGCCGTTGTCCGCCCCCGCACCAACCATGCCGCCGGTGTCGCCGTAGATGAAGTCTTTGATCTCTTTCTGGAACACTCCCGCGGAAACGTACCCGGCCGGCTCGAAGTAATACTCCAGCGCGAGATCGAGGTTCTCGGTCGTCTGCGGCCGCAGGTCGGGGTTCGCCGCGACGACCCGCATCGTGTCGTGATTGACCGTCGTCGTGCGCAGGAGGTTGGAGAAATTCGGCCGGCCGAGACCGGTCGAATAACTCGCCCGGGCGAGGGCGTTGGCCGAGAGGTTAAACTTGAAATGGACGCTCGGCAGGACGTTGCGATACCGGCCGTCCTCCTCCCGCACGTTGCTCCACTCCGCGATGGTCCGCCGGCGCGTCTCCTCGGGGGAGACCGCCCCGACCCAGGCGGCGCGGCGCGCAGCCTCCGCGCGCGTGACTTCCTGGCGCACGCCCCGGCCCGTGAGCTGCGTCTCTTCGAGGCGCACACCGGCGGTGACATCGAACCGGCCGAAGCGGGCGTCGCCCATCAGGTAGGCGGCAAACACGTCCTCGGTCACGCGGCCGTTGAACTGCAGGGCGTCGCGCGCGGTGGCGACAATGTTTTCCGGGAACTGGCCGGGGTTCGTGCGCAGGGCCTGGCGGAGCAGGCCGTAGTCGAGCGACGTCACGGGCACATAGCGGCCGTTGGCGGCGCCGTAGCGGTAGCTCGGATCGTTGAACTGGCCGATGTTGTCGTCATTGCGCCCCGTGGCGGGATTGCGTCCAACGACGCCGTCGGCGCCCACATAGCTATAGGCGGGGCGCTGCTGCCGGCGGTCACGCTCCTGGCCGCGCCAGCGCAGACCAGTCTTGAAGTTCGCCGTGAGCGAGAGCGGCAGCCGCTGCCTCCAGTTCACGTGCGCCCCGCGGATGACGTCGGAGTCATCGAAATCCTGGAAGTTGAGCGTCGTCAGGCGGTGCTCGGCGCGGTCGTAGATGTCGGGGCCGCTGGTCTGGGTGAAGGTGGGATAAAGCGGATTCGTGCGATCGAAACGAAAGCCGACGCCCAGCACCTGCACCGTGGGGATGATCCGGTCTTCCGTGCCGCGGGCGTGCGAGGTGTTCGCGCCGTAGTCGACGAGCCCGCCGCGCAACCGCTGCTCACCGCCGAAGACCACGTTGACCGTCTCCTCGGCGCGCGCCCGGTGAATCTGGGCGAAGCTCATGGGGTGGTTAAACGTCTCCGTGACCGTCCACGTCCAGCCGGGCCGGATCTGCGCCGCAGTCGGAGCCATCGTGTAATGCCGGCGATCGAGCGTGTCGCTGTAGTCGGAAAACAGCGTGTTGATGAAAATGCGGTGGGTCGGGCTCAGCTTGAAGTCCACGCGCGCGCCGAGCCCGATGCGCTGGTGCTCCAGCCGGTCCTCCCCGAGGGTCGGCATGAAGAAGTAGGCGGGAACATCGGTCTGGGCCGTGACCTGCCAGTTCTGGTAAACGGAATCGCGCGGCTTGTGCGTCTGGTTGTAGCTGGCGGTGAACAGCACCCCGACACGCTGCTCGGCGCCGAACGTGTCCGAATAGAAAACCGATCCGATGGGCTGAAACGTGTCGCGGTCGAGATTCCACGACGCGCCGCCCATATAGGAGAAAAAGCGGCCCTTGCGGTCGAGGGGGGACTTGGTGCGCAGGTTGACCGCGCCGCCGATCGAGTCGCCGTCCATGTCGGGCGTGAGGGCCTTGGTCACCTCAATGCGTTCGACGAAGTCGGCGGGGATCCGATCGATCGCAAAACCGCGGCCGAGCGCGCCGGTATTGCCGCTGGCCCCGCGCGTGCCGTCGAGCGTCACGGCATTCATGTCGGCGGAAATGCCCCGGATGGCGACGGACGTCACCTCGCCCTCGAGGATTTCCTCGGCGACGCCTGGCAAACGCATGATCAGGTTGCCGAGATTTTGGTCGGCGACATTGCCAAACGCGTCGGCCGAGATGACGTTTTTCACATTGGCGGCGTTGCGCTGCTGCGTGGTGGCGAGCGCCTGGCCCTCACGCTCGCCCGCGACGGTGAACGCCTCCATCGCAATGACGGCGGAGGTGAGCGCGAGTTCGCGGGACGTCGTGGCTCCGGCGCGCACGTCGATCGCGACCGTCTGCGGGTCAAGTCCGGTGTAGGCCACCGCGAGGCGATAGGCGCCGGTCGCGAGGCGGGAAAACTCGAAGCTGCCGTCGCGGCCGGTGAGCGTGCTCAGGGGTCCGGGTTCGAGCGTGACCCGCGCGCCCTCGAGATAAGCGCCGGTCGCGAGATGGCGGACGCGGCCGTGGAGCGAACCGGGGGCGGCGGCGCCCGCTTCCGGACTAGGGCCGGCGGCGGGGGAAACGGCGGCGGAAACCGCCGGGAGGACCAGCCCCCAGAGCAGGGCCCGGAGGGAAAAATGTTTCGCGCCAGAGGACGGGCGCATCGGAAGGGATGGGGAACAGCCCGACCATCGTGGCGGCTTGGTACGGGCTGCGGACATTGTGGTCGGTCACTTCCCGCCGTACCACACGCCGCGGCGCCAGTTGTGGCGGCGGAGTCGTTCGACAAGTTTTTCCGGCATCGCGGGCAGATCGCTCGCCGCGCAGTTGGCGGCGGCCTGCGCGGCGTTGCGCATCCCGGGAATCACCGTCGAGACCGCCGGGTGCGCGAGCACCCACTTGATCGCCGCCTGCGGCAGCGTGTAGCCGCTCCCCGCCAGATCCTGCCGGAGCGCCTCGACGCGCGTCATGACGCGGCTCACGCGATCACCTTCGAAATACTTCGCCCGAAAATCGTCGGGCGCGAAGTGTGTGTCCTTGGTGAACTTGCCGGTGAGCGCGCCCTCGTCGAAGACGACGCGCACGATGACGCCCACGCCGCATTCCCGCGCCACGTCGAGCAACTCGGCGGCGGCCTCCTGATCGAAGAGGTTGTAGATCACCTGCACGGCATCGACCCAGCCGCCGCGCATCAGATCGATGACGCTGTTTTGATCCTGCTCGGGGGTGGAGACGCCAATCCGCCCGATGAGGCCCTCGCTCTGGAGCTGGCGGAGGAGTTTGAAGGGCGTCGGGTTGCGGTTCCACGCGCGCGTCCAGGTGTGGAGCTGCAGCAGGTCGAGCTTCGACGTGCCGAGGCACTCGAGGCGTTCGGCGACGTTGGCGCGCACATAGGCTTCGCTGTAGCGGTCGTCGGCCTTGCAGTAGGGAGATGGCGGCCAGATGCCGGGCGCGGGTGGCGTCTTGGTCGCGACGAAAATCTTCTCCGCTTTACCGGCCTTGGCCCGTTCCCGCAGCACCTGGCCGATGATGCGCTCGCTGCGACCGTTGCCGTAGCCCGCGGCGGTGTCGATGAAGTTGCAGCCGAGGTCGAGAGCGCGGTGCAACGCGGCGAGCGAATCGGTCTCGGACTGCGGCCCCCACGAGCCGCCAATCGCCCAGGCACCGAACCCGATCTCGGAGCAGTTAATGCCATGTTTGCCAAAGGAGCGGTATTGCATCGAAGCGAGCTAGAAGGAACGGAGTTCGCGAGGCAACACGCGAGGAGGCCGGCCGGGGCGTTACTTTCCCAGCGCGGCCAGCACGGTGCGGAAATTATTCAGGCCCGCCTCGATATTTTCGACGATATCCTTGGGCGAGACCCATGGAGTGGTGCCGTTGGTCAAAAACGCGGGGTTGCCCGTGTTTGGCGTTCCGCCGCCAGTCCACGTTCCCAGCTTCGCGAGCGGCTCACTACTCCATCCAGTTGGGAGAGTCGTCATGCCACCAGCGCCTCGTTGGAGGAGCGACGCTAATCGCCGAGGCAGGTGCCGACCCGACGCGCGGCCTGCAGCCACGGATGGTTGGGCGAAACGACCTTGAGGTGGCCGGCGACAGACTTGATCGGCACGGCCTTCACGGCTTCGCCCCGCGACGCCACCATGAGGCCGAACTTACCCGCCGCGATGAAGTCGACGCACGCCGTGCCCAACCGCGTGGCGAGCAGGCGGTCCACAACGGAGGGCGTGCCACCGCGCTGCACATAGCCGAGAATGGTCACGCGCGACTCGAGCCCGGTGAGTTGTTCCAGGTGCTTGGCCAGCCGCAACGAATGGCCGGCCCGCCGGGCCTCGAGCGCGGCCAGTTCCTCCTTGGCGTGGGCTTTCTCGTACTCGGTGCGCGCATTCTTGACGTAACGCTCCGCGAGGGCGAACGCGGCGGCGTCCGACTCAGCTCACCCCCAACAGATGTTCCAACGTATAGAGTTCGAGCGCCTCGTAATCGCGGCGGGCGCGACAATCCTCGACGCGCGCGCGGTCGTAGGTGCGCACTTTTTCCAGCAGGTGCAAGAACAGGCGGCGGCTCGACTTCAGATGATCGACGACCGGGCTGCCCGCCTGCGTGCGCATCGTCTTGACGTCGAGCCCGACGAATTCCCCGCGGCGGCCGTAGCCGTTCTCGTCCAGCACGCGCACCTGGTTGAAAGCGGCGCGCAGGTTGGCCGCGCCGAAATTTTTGTCCTGATCGTATTTTAACCCATTCTGGTCGTTGAGGTGCACGCTGCCGAGCTTGTCGTGGGCGAGAGCGAAGGCCATCTCGTCGCTCGGGTCGAGGTTGGCGAGCAACGCGTGCGCGCTCTCGATCACCGTCTTCACCCGCTTGTGATCCGTCGAGGCATAGGCGAGCGCGACGGCGTGGCCCGTCGTCGGTACGTAGGCGAGGTCGGTGGGCTCATTCGGTTTCGGTTCGATCCAGATCTCGACCTCGCGGTCGTAGGCCAGGATCTGGTTGACCGTGGCGAGCAGGCGCTCGTAGGCGAGCCGGGCGTCCTTCGACTCGCGGAGGTACGTGCCCTCGCGCGCCAGCCAGAGCACGATTGCCCGGCTGCCAATCGCGCGCGCGATATCGACGCATTTCCGGGTGCGCTCCCAGGCATAGGCACGGTCGCTGGCGCTGTTGGAAGTGTAGGCGCCGTCGATCGTCTGCGGGGCGAACCAGAGGCGGGGGGCGACAAACTCCGGCACGAGACCCTCGTTGCGCAGCGTCTGGTTGACCTCGCCGGCGCGCTGGGCAATCTGCGCGGCCGTAAGCTGGTCGAGCCCTGGCACGACGTCGTCGTCGTGAAACTGGACGCCGTCGAACCCGAGCGATTTGTAGAGGGCGAATTTGCGATCGTGGGGAAACGCGGCGCGCACGTCGGGGCCGAAGGGATCGGCGCCCTCGCTGATGTTCCACGGGCCAAAGGAAAAACGATAGGTGGTGGGTGCGGTCATGGAGTGAAGGGATTTTGGGTGCGGCCCCAGCCAGCACGGCTGGCGCGGTCATGTCGAGAATCGAGACAACGGCGGGCAAGGACAACCGACAACCGGATCGACACGGTCGCGGCGATGATCCTCCGTATCACGATGAAGATCCTCCAAATCGAGTCGCCCGGGCACGCGGGGTGGATAGATGCACCCGTACCGACGCCCGGACCGGGCGAGGTGCTCGTGCGCGTACTGGGCGTCGCCACGTGTCCGCATTGGGATCTGCACATCTTCGGCGGGCAGCCGATGTTCCCCGGCATGACGCTCTCGTATCCGTACATCCCGGGCGCGCCGGGGCACGAGGCGGCGGGCGACGTCGTGGCGCTCGGGCCCGGTGCGACAAAACTCCGCGTGGGCGCGCGCGTGGCGGCGTGGCGCGACACCGGCAAACCGCGGCAGGGATTTTACGCGCAATTCAACACGTTTCACGAGGACGACCTGCTCGAACTGCCGGCGACGCTGGAGTTCGCGGCCATCGCCTCGCTCGAGCTGGCGATGTGCGTGGAGGTTTCGTTTCAACAGCTCGCGACGCTCGGGGGCGTCGCCGGGCGCCGCATCGGGCTGAGCGGGCTCGGGCCGGCGGGTCTCGTCGCGGTGCAACTCGCGCGGGCGCATGGCGCGGCGGAGGTCATTGGCATCGATCCGCTGCCGGAACGACGCGCCCTGGCGGAGAAACTCGGGGCGCACCGCACCCTCGCGCCGGATGCGGCGGCGTGGCCGGCCTCGCGGTCGACCGGGGCGTTCGACGACGCGATTGATCTCTCGGGCGTGCCCGCGTCGATCGAGTTTTTGATGGATCGCACGCGCCGGTGCGTGGCGTTGTTCGGCGTCTTGCGCGAGGATGTGCGCTTCGCGTCGCGCCACCTGTTCGGGCCCGGGCTGATCTTGATGGGCTATGGCGATCACAATCGCGCGGCGGCGGAAACCGCGCGGCGCTTCATCCTCGACGGCCAGCTGCGGCTCGCTCCGCTGATTTCAGCAACGCTGCCGTTTACGCGTTATGCCGAGGGGGTGGAGCAGTTGCGGCGCAAAGCGGCCATCAAGGTGCTGTTCGATCCGTGGGCGTAGTCTGCCATTTCGCCACGCGGCTCAGGCCGCCGTTTCGGCGGGCTCAAGGCCCGGAGCGGAGTCGCAGGGCAACCAACGGACGGGGTTTCCCAACCGCCCCAATACGGGCAGCCTACGGTCCTTCGGCGGTTGGGAAACCGCGGCTCCGCGGGAAACATTCAAGATCGTCCCCGGCGTGATCGAAACGGATCAAAATCGGCGCGAACGCGCGCGAAGTGGAGCACCGCCCGTCAGTATCCCAGCGCCCGCGCATCCGCCCGGCGCGGATCGGCCGCACCGTGGCGGAGGTTTGTTTTCGGATCGACGGCGATCGTCTCGGCGTCGCCCTGGTATCCGCCCTCGTACGAGATGCGTTCCTTCACCGTGTGGCCCTTCGCGGTGAGCAGGGCCGCCGTATCGGCCGACATTCCGTAGCTCTCATACGTCAGCACATCCGGTACCCATTGGTGGTGGATGCGCGGTGCCTCGACCGCCTTCGCCACCGACATGCCGTGGTCGATGACGTTGGTGATGATCTGGAGGACGGTGTTGATGATCGTCGGACCACCGGGGCTGCCGGTCACGAGTACGAGCTTGCCGTCCTTGAACACCAACGTGGGCGTCATCGCGGACAGGGGGCGCTTGCCGGGCGCGACCGAGTTGGCGGCACTTTGCAGGAGGCCGAACATGTTTCTCACGCCAACCTTCGCCGTGAAGTCGTCCATTTCATTGTTCATGAGAATGCCGGTGCCGGGGATCGTGACGCCGCTGCCATGATTGCCGTTGAGCGTGTAGGTATTGGCGACGGCATTGCCGGCGGCGTCGACGCCGGAAAAGTGCGTCGTCTCGGTCGACTCGGCGGCGAAACGCGGGGCCGACGCCGGCGCGGCGGCGAGTTTTAGCGGGCCAAGGCCGGCCTCGACCCGGTCGCTTGGCGTCGCGCGTTGCGGATCAAAATCGCGCATCCGGCGTTTCAGGTAGTCGCGATCGAGCAATTCGGTGACGGGCAGTTTCACGAAGTCCGGGTCGCCCAGATACTCGGCGCGATCGCGAAAGGCGCGGCGCATCGCCTCGGTGAAGAGGTGGTATTTCGCGGCGGAGTTGTGGCCGAGCGCCGCGACGTCGAACGTCTCGATCATCGCGAGCATCTGCAACAAGACGAGCCCGCCCGAGCTCGGCGGAGGCATCGTGATGATGTCGTGGCCGCGATAGGTGCCGCGGAGCGGCGCGCGCTCGACGGCGCGGTAGGCCTTGAGATCGGCGAGGGTGATCACGCCGCCGTGCCGGGCCATGGCGTCGGCGATTTTTTTCGCCGTCTCACCCTCGTAAAACTCGCGCGGGCCGTGCGCTTGCAGGCGCGCGAAGGTCGCGCCGAGGTCGGGCTGCACCCAGCGATCGCCATTTTTCCAAAACGCCCCGCCGTTCTGGTAAATTTTTTTGGACTCCTCGAACAGCGCGAGATTCTTCGCGTTGCGCAGGCTGGCGGCGGTGGCCTGCGAAACGAGGTGGCCCTCGATCGCGAGCCGGCGCGAAGGCTCGCACACCTCGGCCCAGGTGAGTTTGCCGGAGCCGTATTTTTCGAGCGCGAGCGCGCGGCCGGCGACGGAGCCGGGCACGCCGCTCGCCCGCCAGCCGAGCACAGAGGAGCCGGGGCCGGCGAGGACGTTGCCCTGGGCGTCGAGGTACATGTCGCGCGCGGCGGCGGCAGGCGCGGTTTCCCGGTAGTCGATCACGAGGTCGCGACCGGCCGCGCCCGGGCTGGTGCCCGCCAGGTGGATGACCATGAAGCCACCGCCGCCGATGTTACCGGCGGCCGGATACACGACGGTAAGGGCGAGACCGGTGGCGACTGCGGCGTCGACCGCGGTGCCGCCGCGCTGCAGCATCGCCAGGCCCGCCTCCGTGGCGAGGACATGGGCCGAGGTTACCATGCCCCGCGGGGCCTCGACCGCGGAGCGCTGCGCGTGGAGGGGGGACCACAGGGCGAGGAGGAGTGGGGCGATTACAGCGAGCAGGAGCAAGGGGCGGCAGGAGATCATGGGGGCAGATGTGCACAGTTCGCGGCGAAAACGCAATGCGGCGGCAGGCGAAGCGGGTGGGCTGATTCGCGTTGGGCCCGCCGGAGGGAATTTTTTTGCATTGTCACTTGTTTGTCGCTCCAGCGTGCGCATTGTCCCGGCAACATGCACTCCGCACCCACACTGGTGGCGCGTCCCATTCGACGCGCATTTCGCGCTGGCACGGCTGGAGCCGTCGCTGCGCTTGTGTTCCTGAACTCCGCGGCCATCGCGCCGCTCTCCGCCCAAACCGCCCCGGCGGCGGCGAAAAAAGCCGACGAGAATGTCATCAAGCTCGAGGCCTTCGTTTCCACCGGCACGCGTTTCAACGACCGCACGGTGATTCAGTCGCCCGTGCCGATCGATGTGATCATGGCGGCCGAAATGCAGCTGGGCGGTTACACCGAGACCTCGCAGATGCTGCAGTCGCTCGTGCCGTCGTTTAATTTTCCGCGCCCGTCGCTCACCGACGGCTCCGACCATATCCGCCCGGCCACGTTGCGGGGACTCGCGCCCGACCAGACGCTCGTGCTCGTCAACGGCAAGCGCCGCCACACCAGCGCGCTCGTCAACGTCAACGGCGCGGTCGGTCGCGGCGCCGTCTCGGTCGATTTCAACGCGGTTCCCTCCTCCGCCATCGGTCGCGTCGAGGTGCTGCGCGACGGCGCTTCGGCGCAATACGGTTCCGACGCCATCGCCGGCGTGATCAACATCGCGCTCGCGCGCACCAAGGGCTGGGGCTTCGACGCCACCTACGGCGCCACGGGCGAGGGTGACGGGCGCGACTTGAAGCTCTCATCGTACGCCGGCGCGAAGCTGGGCGACAAGGGCACGATCTTTGTCACGGTCTTCGATCGCAACCACAGTCACACCAACCGCGTCGGGCTCGACACGCGCCAGCAGTATTTTGGTGTCGGCGCGGCGGGGCCGGTCAATTTCTCTGGCAACTATGGCTCTGGCACGGGGCTCAGTCCTTCGGCCGGCACGCTCGATCCCCGCGAAGCGACGGTGAACCGTTTCGGCCAGCGCTTCGGCGATCCCCGTTCGAAGGAGCGCGGCGGATTTGTCAACCTTGAGCTGCCACTCGCCAACGGCTACACTGTTTACGGATTCGGCGGCGCGACGCGCAAGCACATCGAGAGCGCCGGCACGTGGCGGCGGGCGGGTGACGATCGCACCGTTCGCGCTCTCTGGCCGAATGGATTTCTCCCGGTGATTCAGTCGGAAGTCTACGACGCGTCCATCGGGGTCGGCCTCAAGGGCAAGGCGGGTGACTGGAACTGGGATCTCAGCACGGTCTTCGGCGGAAACGACCTCCGCTATTCGGTCGCCGAATCGGCCAACGTATCGATGGGCGCGGCAAGTCCCCGCAGTTTCTACGCCGGCAGCCTGCGGTTCAACCAGTCCACCACCAACTTTGACCTGACGAATCAGTTCAATGTCGGCTTGAAAAACCCGCTCAAGGTCGCCGCCGGCGCGGAATTTCGCTGGGAGGAGTATCGGATCTCCCCGGGCACGCCGGACTCGTATCGAGATGGTGGGGTGCGGGTGCTCGACGGACCAAATCGCGGTGGCAGCGTGCAAATCGGAGCCCAGGTGTTTTCCGGGTTCCGTCCGAGCGATTCGGGCACGCACGGACGCGACTCAAAGGCCGCGTATGTCGACATGGAAACCAACCTGACGGAACAATGGCTCGTGTCGGCGGCGGGTCGTTTCGAAGACTATTCCGATTTTGGCAGCAAATCGACGGGCAAGCTGGCCACCCGCTTCGAGATTGTGAAGGAGTTTGCCCTGCGGGGCTCGCTCAGCACGGGCTTTCATGCGCCGCATCTCGCCCAGCAGTGGTTCAGCTCCACGGCGACGAACTTCATCAGCGGCGTGCCGTTCGAAAACAAGACGTTCCCGGTGAGCGATCCCGTGGCGCGGGCCCTGGGCGCCGTTAATCTCAAGCCCGAAACGTCGGTCAACAAGAGCGTCGGTTTAACCTGGCAGCCGTTCGACGCGCTGACCAGCAGCGTCGATTTCTACCAGATCGACATCGAGGATCGCATCGGTCTGTCCTCGAATTTCACCGGCACGGCGATCACGAATTTTCTCGCGACGAAGGGATTGTTCGGGACCACCGCGGGCCGTTTTTTCACGAATGCCGTCGACACGCGCACGCGCGGGATCGACGCCAATCTGCGTTACGTGCTGCAGCTGCGCGAAGGAAGCCGGGTCACGTTCACCGGTGGTCTCAACATCAACCACACCGAAGTCACGAAGACCCAGCCGACGCCGCCGCAGCTCGCGGCCATTGGGGTCGTCACGCCCTTGTTCGACCAGACGGAAAAAGTCCGTTTGGTTCGGGGCCAGCCCCGCGACACGCTCAATGCCTCGGTGGCCTACGATTTGGGCAAGTGGTCCTTCTTCCTGCGCACGGCGCGCTATGGCACGTATGACTACGTGCACTTTGCCAGCGCCTCGCCGGCGCTGGTCGCGGCGCTTTCGCCCGGCTTCACCACGTACACGTTGCCGACAGATCCGGTGAGCGCGAACAGCCAGCTCGTGCAGCGGTATGCGAAACGCTGGGGAACGGACCTCGATGCCACCTACCGCGTGTCGAAGCAGTGCTCGGTCTCGATCGGCGCCACCAACATCTTCGACGAACGCCCCCAAGTGACCCTCGCCTCGCGGATGGTCAATGGCGTCCCGTTCAACGGTAACGACAATGGCGGCACGGCGCCGTATCTCACCAACGCCTCGCCGTTGGGCCTGAACGGAATCACCTACTTCACGAAGGTTAGCTGGAAATTCTGAGTCCCGACGACCGTAGCATTCAGCGATCGACCAAAACGCGGAGCCGATGGGCTCCGCGTTTTTTCTTGAGTTGGCCGACGCTTCCACGAGGAGCGGATGGGTCGCATCTCCCGGTTGACGCCACGAATCAGAGCGCTGGTCGCAGGAGGTGCGCTTGCCCAAGCGCCCATGGCAACCACGGCTTGGGGGCGGTTGGGAAACCACGCCGCAGACGGCAAGCCGCCGATCCGTCGGCCACCGCGAGGTGCGGCGTCAATTCGGAGATGGGCCCGAACGGATGCCGCGGAAAAATCTACGATTGTCGGGACCGGTCCCGTGCGCACACTCCGTCGCTTCCATGAAGCTCTCCGTCGGCTGCACGCTCGGCTATCAAATCATCGCACCCACCGCCGCGTTCACCTTCAACATTCTCGCCAACACCGACGCCCAGCAGCGTTTGCTGAGCGAGACGATCACCTGCACGCCCGAGGTGGAGCGCGAAATCGTGGAAACTGAAAAGGGTGGACGCGCCCTCCGCTGCGAGGCGCCGACCGGCCCATTTGAGCTGCGGTACGCGGCCGTCGTGGAGATCAGCCGTCCGGCGCTGCCCGCGACCGTCAAGCCCGACAACCCCGGCCGCCTGCCGCTCAGCATTCTCACTCACACGCTGCCAAGCCGTTATTGCGAAAGTGATCGGTTCGCCCAGATCGCGTGGGAACTCTTCGGCAAGACCGAGGACCGCGCCGGGCAGGTGCGGGCCATCTGCCAGTGGATCGACCAGAAACTCACCTACGATCCGGCCGCCACCGATTCCCGCACCGGAGCCTGGGACGTGTGGCTCTCGCGCCGGGGGGTGTGCCGCGACTACACTCATCTCGCGATCGCGTTTTGCCGGGCGCTGAGCATTCCCGCGCGCTATGTCGGCGGCTATGCGGCGGGGCTGCAACCGATGGACTTCCACGCCTGCTTCGAGGCTTATCTCGGGGGTGACTGGCGGCTCTTCGACCCGACGGACGACATCCCGCCCGAGCGCATCGCGATCATCTCGCGCGGCCGCGACGCGACGAATGCGGCGCTGACAACGATCTTCGGCCGCGTCACCACCGCGCCGATCAAGGTGACGTGCGAAGTGGTGCCCGACTAGCGCTGGAAAATCTCTGCGGTGGCGAGGGTGAGCCCGGGGAAAAGCGGTGAAGTGCAGGTCTCGGGTTCGTCGATCAGCGCGACCGGCTTGGCCATGCTCTCGGCGAAGACAAACCGCTGGATTTGCCTCAGAGCTGGATCGACCTGCCAGAACTCCACGGTGCCGGCCTTGGCCAGCAGGCCGCGCTTGCGGCGGTCGAGCGCGGCGGAGGAGGGCGACAGAATCTCGATCGCGAGATCGGGCGCGCCGTGAATGCCATCGTCCTGGATTCGCGCAGCGTACTCCCGGGTGACGTAGAGTACGTCGGGTTGGAAGACATTGAAGTCGTCGAGATAGACGTCGCAGGGCGCGCCGAGCGCCTTGCCGATGGGGTGCTGCAGGAGATAATTGTCGAGAATGCGCAACAGGTTCTTCTGAACGAACTGGTGAAACGTATTTGGTGCCGGAGCCGTGAAAAGTTCTCCTTCGACGACTTGGTACCGCCGGCCATCGTCGGGCATCTCCCGATAGTCGGCGATCGTGCACGGCGCGATTTGCGGTGCGGACATGCGCGGACCATCGCCCGACGGCCACGGGCTGTCAAAGATGGATTACGGTTTGGAGGCGTCGGCACGCTCACAATCCCGGGTCCCCGCTCAAACAGCATATAGCGGATTGAGCCCGTGGTTGACGCCCGAAATTGTGTCACCTATTAGGTGACACGGCCGGTTGCGCGGGGCTGGTTGTCGGGTGGAGGACGATATCGCAGCTCAAGGCGATTTCAACGGCGCGGCTGGTCGACTCCGGTCAAACTCCGCCAGCGCGGTCCGCCACGCGGCAACTTCGGCTGCCTTACCGGTATTGGGCGCCGCAGCGTCCCACGCTGCATAAAGTCGCACGAGGCGCTCCATTGCTTCGCGCTCGACAGGCTTGAAGAGCGGCGGAATCAAGGCATCGCGTTGCCGCAGGCCCTCGTCACCGGACAGCAACAGCGGCTCGGCGTCCGCGAATCTTTTCTGGCCGAGCAAACTCTCACCCAGACAGCTTCGTGCTTCGAACGCCTTCCATTCCTCCGGCGTGTGTTCCGCCAACAGTCCCACGCATTCGCGCAACACGGACTCGGCTTCGGCGAATTTGTTCTGCTTGAGGAGATTGATCCCAAGATCCAGCAGGCTGCCGGCGAGCCGAAATGGGCTGGAATCGGGACCGGCGCGATGCATCGAGACGACTTCCCTCATTGTGGCCTCCGCGCCGCTCAGTTTTCCGGCCGTTTGTTGTGCCAAGGCCAGCACCCCCAGCATTCCCCGGGTGCCTGAACCCTTGGGTCCCCAGACGCGACGCTGCCGTTCGACGGTCTGGAAGGCGAGTACCTCGGCTTCAGCGACGCTGCCCCGGGTGGCTTGGATCCACGCGACGTTGATCGCCGCCGCGAGCGTCCCGCGATGATTCTCCCCGTAGTGGCGGGTCCGAACCTGCCACACCTCGAGCGCGAGCTTCTCCGCCTCCTCCAGCCGGCCGGAGTAGGAATATATGGTCGCCAAGCCTTCCTTGGAAGCGGTCGTGTCGGAATTGTCCGGCCCACCCCCGGCGTGGCGAACCTCGAGTGTCTTGGCGAAAAGCTGCCCGGCCTCCGTGATTTTCCCCTGATCGGCCAGAATCCAGGCGAGGGTGTTCATGTAATCAAGGGTTGCGCGCTTTCCAAGACCCGAGGCTTTTGTCTCCAGCTCCACCACCTGACGCTGCAGGTTCTCGGCCTCCGTCAGCTTGCGCTGGAGCCGATAACATCCCGCGAGCCGGGCCATCGCGAATCGCGCGTACCTTGACTCCGGCCCGTTTGTTTCTCGACGCAGCTCCAATACCGTCAGGTGCAATTTTTCGGCCTCGGCCAACTGGCCCAGCTTGCCGCACTCGTCCGCGAGGATCTCCGCGACGTTGAGGGTGGGCCAGTCGCGGGGGCCAAGATGGCGGGTCATTACTTCCAGCATCGCCCGGCGGAACGCCACCTTGCGCTCCAGCAGATTTAGGTTGTCCAAGAACCAAAGGAGCCGGTCAAACGCCCGGCTGGGATGCGGGAAAAAATCGAAACGCGCGAGTGTCCACTGTTCATATGTCATGTCCGCCGGCACGCCGAGATCCGCCCGCGCCGCCGCGAATTGCGCGGCGGTCAGTTTCAACTGGGCTGACGCGACGATCGCCCGCTCCCAAGATTCAGCTTCGGCCGCTTTCCCCTGCAGCGTGGCGAGGATGGCCTTGGTCGCCAGCGTAGCCGGATGTTTCGGTCCCAGTTTCGCGGCGTGGTCTGCCGCGGCGTCAGTGAGCAATTTTTCGGCCTCAGCCGCCCGACCGGCTTTGACGAGCGCCAGGGCGAGATGATCCACATCCTCCGCCGCTTCAGAGACGCCATGTGCCCGGTTCCTGCTTTTCAGCAACTCGGCCAGCACCGCGATGTGTTCGGCCGGCCGTCCCTGGCCGGCGTAGATCCGGCCAAGGTCGGCCAGCCGATCTCGAAACTCATCCGGCCCGGAAACAAACCAGAACGGACGGCGTGCATCCACCAGCTTGACGAGCAAGCGCTCCGCTTCGGCCAGTCGGCCGCGGTCTCGCAGAAATTCGGCGTATTGATTCATCGTCCGCAGTGTCCTCTCATGGGTTTCACCGTGAACACGCTGGCGGATTTCGAGCGACTTGCGCAGCAGTGACTCGCCCAGAACCGCGCGACCGCGACGGGAATGAAACTCAGCCCAGTCTTTCATTGAACTCCACCAGAAGGGCGGGCTTCCCATTGACCTCCACCAGTAGGGCATGCTTTCCAGATCGAGCAACTTCATCAGCTCCAATCGCGTTTCGATTACTTCTGTCTCGGCAATTTTCCCCAATCGCGCCTTGATGGTCAGCAGGAATCGCCAGCCGTCGATGGTCCGTTCGTCCTTTTCTTCGTACAACTGCTGCGCCAGCCCAACCATGCGAGTGGCGTAGGATTCGGCGACTTCAATCTCGTTCAGGTTATAATAGGCTTCGGTCAACGCGCGGTGGAACGTAAACGCCTTTTCCGGTTGGCCGACGGCATGCGTGTCGAGCCGCCCGGCAACCCGGTCCAACACCGTGCGAAACGTAATGTCTCGGGCCGGCGCCTGCCCGGCCGCCGACCAACCTTCCAACTCCTCCTTCAGCAAACCCAGCACGGCTTCCGCTTCAATTTCCCGCGTCGGCGCGTTTGCAATAAACCTCGCCCGCTTGCGTTCGAGGCGCGTGGCTTCGATCGCCTGCCACGTGGTGAGTGTCCCGCCGACGAGGAGGGCGGCCGCAAACGCCGAGAGCCAGAAAGCCGCGACGCGGTGCCGCCGCACGAGTTTCCGCAGCACATACCATGGGCTCGGCGGACGCGCGTTGACGGGTTCGTGGCGGAGGAAATGCCGCAGGTCGTCCGCCACCCCGCTCGCCGTGGCGTAACGCCGCGTCCGATCCTTTTCCAAGCAGCGCATCGTGATCCAGTCGAGGTCCCCGCGGATCGATCCAATGAGGCGAGGCGCCGCGATCCCGTGCTGGCGGGCCGTGAGGGCGAGTGCGTCGCTCCGGACGGTGGTGAGGCAGGCGGATGGCCGCGGCGGCTCCACTTCGCAAATCTGGCGGCGGACCTCGTCGAGCCCGGCCTGCTGCAGCTCCTTTGGATCGAATGGCGTGCGGCCGGTGAGCAATTCGTAAAGCAGAACGCCGAGCGAGTAGATGTCGGAGCGGGTATCGACATCAGTGGCGCTCAGCCGCGCCTGTTCGGGGCTCATATAGGCCGGCGTGCCGACGAACTGCTCCAGTGCGGTGAACATCGTCTGGTCCGTGAGCCGGCCCTGCGTGGCTTTGGCGATGCCGAAGTCGATGACCTTCGGCACCGGCACGCCATCGTGCAGCGTGACGAGGATGTTGGTCGGCTTGATGTCACGGTGGATGATGCCCTTTTGGTGCGCGTGCTGGATCGCGTGGCAGACCTGCGTGAAGAGATCGATCCGCCCGGCGGTCGCCAGGTTGCACTCGTCGCAATAGCTGGTGATCGGCACGCCGCGCACGAGCTCCATCACGAAAAACGGCCGGCCTTTGTCCGTGGCGCCGGCATCGAGCACTTTCGCAATATTCGGATGGTCCATCAGCGCGAGCGCCTGGCGCTCGGCCTCGAAGCGCGCGATGACTTCCTTTGTGTCCATGCCAAGTTTGATCACTTTCAGCGCGACGCGCCGGCGGACGGGTTCCTCCTGCTCGGCCATATAGACGGCACCGCAGCCGCCTTCGCCGATTTTTTGGAGGATCTTGTAGCGGCCGATCCACTGGCCGGGAGTTTCTTCCGTCGTCGCCAAGCCTTTGGCGGACAGGTCGGGCACGGCGAGACGGCGCGTCGCAGCGGTGGGGGGATTCTGTTCGTTGCCGGGAGTGGGTGTGCTCATGGGTCAGGGTTGTGGCGTGGTGGTGGGTGGGGTGGCCGGATTGGTGCGCTCGAATTGGGCGAGCTGCTGCTGCCACTCGGCGGCGAGTGCGGATTTTCCGGTGTTCGGTTCCGCGACGTCCCAAGCGCGGTAGAGTTGGACCAGCCGCGCGAGAGCCTCCCTCATCCGCCGGCGATCCTCGGTCGCGCGGCCGGGCTCCTTTCGTTCGACGAGCTGCCGCACGACCACGAGGGCCCGTTCCGCCTGGGGCGCGGCTGCGGCGTAATCACCCAGGCCCAGATAGGCCAGGGCCAGGATGTCACGTGAAGTGGCTTCGATGCTGCGCGGAGTGCGCGCCGAGAAGCCCCGCGTAAAATTCTTCGCGGCCTGGTCCATCACCGCGCGAAACTCGAAGTCGCCCTGCGCTCCCCCTCCTTGCGAATACCGCGGCGGCATCAACAGAAGCCAGCTCTCCGCTCTCGAGATGCTGGCATGCCAATAACGGGCTTCGATTTCGGCCTTCGATTCGATGCGTTCTCCGCGTTCCGTTCGAATCTGCCAGGCGCTGACGGCAGTACCGCTCATCACCGCCACGAGAAAGGCGCCGGCGCCGATCACCGGCAGGCGGTGGCGGCGCGCCAGCTTGCGCAGCACATACCACGGGCTGGGCGGGCGCGCGGCGACCGGCTCGTCGCGCACGAAATGCTGCAGATCGACCGCGAGTGCGTTGGCGGTTTCATAGCGGCGGGTGCGATCCTTCTCAAGGCAGCGCATCACGATCCAGTCGAGGTCGCCACTGATGAAATCGATCAGTTTCGACGCCGCGGTCTGGCGCAGCCGCGCGGTCGTAAGCAGCGCCTCACCTTCGAGCGTCCCGAGGCACGTGGAGGGTTTGAGCGGCTCGACCTCGCGGATCTGGCGGCGGATTTCGTCGAGCCCGGCGGCCAGGAGCGATTTTGCGTCAAAGGGCGTGCGACCGGTGAGCAATTCGTAGAGCAGCACGCCGAGCGAGTAAATGTCCGAGCGCGTGTCGATATCGAGGCTCGTCATCACCGCCTGCTCGGGGCTCATGTAGGCGGGCGTGCCGATGAACTGTTCGAAGGCGGTGAACAGGGTCGCATCCGTGAGTCGGCCCTGCGTGGCCTTCGCGATGCCGAAGTCGATCACTTTCGGGACGGGGACCGCATCGTTGATGGTGACGAGGATGTTCGAGGGCTTGAGGTCGCGGTGAATGATGCCCTTCTGGTGCGCGTGCTGCACGGCGTGGCAGACCCGCGTGAACAGTTCGAGCCGCGCGGCGGTGGGGAGATTTAGTTCGTCGCAGAATTTCGTGATCGGCACGCCGCGCACGAGCTCCATGACGAAGAACGGCCGGCCCGTTTCGGTCGCCCCCGCGTCAAGGACTTTGGCGATGTTGGGGTGCTCCATCATTGCGAGGGCCTGCCGCTCGGCCTCGAAGCGGGCGATAACTTCCTTCGTGTCCATGCCGAGCTTGATGACCTTGAGCGCGACACGGCGGACGACAGGTTCCTGTTGTTCGGCCATGTAAACAACCCCGCAGCCGCCCTCGCCGATTTTCTGCAGGAGTTTGTATCTCCCGATCAACTGGCCCGGTTTTTCCCCCAGCGGCGAGACCGGCCGGGTGACGGGCAATTCATCGAGAAAACTCGGGGCGCGGTCGTAGGCGGCGAGCAGGCTGTCGATCCTGGCGCGGAGCGCGGTGTCGCCGACACAAGCGTGTTGCAGGAAGGCGGCGCGTTCGATGGCGGGCCGGGCGAGCGCTTCGTGAAACAGGACTTCTTCGCGAGGGGGGTTGCTCATGGCGGGGAGAAATTTCGGGTGATTCTGGGACGGCAGGCGAACGGCCCGGACGTGGGCCTCATCCTTCAACGCGCAATTCCCGTCCAAATCCCCTCATTTTCCAAAATGATTCTCACGCAGCCTGGGTCCCCGAGGCAGCCATTTCCCTGCCCCAGGACGTTGGCGTCGGTTGCAATTTGTCGCGCCATTGGCCCTCGGAACAATGGCCAAACCCGACCGGTCCGCGGAGCGGACCTTACAGCGAGGCGCACGCCGCCACCCGATTGACCGGCCTGGATTCCCGCCTGCCTCAGCGTGCACGAAGGCCGGAAGCGGCGCCTCGCTGGGTGAGTTCCTGGCTCAAGCGCGCGCGGGCGAAAGCCCACCAGCGCTCCGCGGTCGCCTCGGAAATGCCGAGGGCGGCGGACGCTTCCGGGAGCGTGAGTCCGGCGAAATAACGTAATTTGACGAGCTCGGCCTTCTCCGGCTCGTCGACGGCGAGTTTTTCGAGCGCTTCGTTAACCTGAATTACGCGCTCGTCGGCCCCGGCACCCGCGAGGTCGACATCGTCGAGGTTGACGTGTTCGTGCCTGCCGCCGCGACGCTGGGCGAGCCGCTTCCGCGCGCTATCAATTAAGATGCGACGCATCGCTTCGGCGGCGGCGGCAAAAAACTGGGCTCGGCTCTTCCAGTCCGGCTGGTGGTCGGCGCCGAGGCGAAGCCAGACCTCGTGCACGAGTGCGGTGGGCTGGAGCGTGTGGCCGGCCGGCTCGTGCACCATGCGCGCCGCGGCGAGGTGGCGCAATTCGTCGTACACGAGTGGCAGCAGACGGTCCGCCGCCTGCGGATCGCCCTGCTCGATGCGCTGAAGGATGAAGGTAATTTCGCCGGCACCCACGAGACTCAAACCTGGCCCCGGAGAGTCGCGGTTGAAAGGATGAATCTCCGACCCCCCATAGACGACTCTGCGTGGGGCATGGAGGATATCGGTCGGCCACCGTCAATCGGAAGAAACGCCTTCCGCCACGCCGTTGCACTCCGTGCTGGCAAGGCGATCGGCCGTCTGGTAGCTCCGCCGCAGATGAATACCCCTCCGCTTTTCAAGCGCATCCTCACCGCCTGGGTCCTGCTCGCCGGCTCCTCCGTGGGCGCGGAAAACTGGCCGCAGTTCCGCGGCCCGCGCGGTGACGGCGTCAGCCAGGAAACGAACGTGCCCACCCGCTGGAGTCGCACGGAAAACATCCGCTGGAAAACGGCCATCCCCGGCGAAGGCCACTCGTCGCCCATCGTCTGGGGCGACACCGTCCTTCTCACGAGCGCGGAGAAGTCCTCCGGCCAACGAATCCTGCTGCGACTCGACGCGAACACCGGCAAGATCCTGTGGCAGGTGACGGTGCTCACCGCGCCCGCTGAGGCGATGCACCGGGAGAACAACCTCGCGTCATCCACGCCGGTGACGGACGGCATCCACGTGTTTACTTCCTTCCAGGCCGGCAACCGCGCGGACCTGCGGTGTTTCGATTTCAACGGGAAGCAGGTTTGGTCGTCGCAGCCGCTGGCCTTCGATGGCGAGCACGGCTACAGCTACTCGCCCATCCTGCACGGCGACCGTTTGTTTTTCGACTGCCGGCAGGAGGGCGAAGCAGCGCTGCTGGCGCTTGACAAGCGCACCGGTAAGATCGTGTGGCGCGCGGAACCGGGCCGAAAGCGCATCTCGCACGCGCCACCGTTGATCATCGGAGAAGGCGCCCGCACGCAGCTCGTCGTCTGCGGCACCGATGAAATCCGCAGCTTCAATCCGGACACCGGCCAGCCGATCTGGTGGTGCGCGGGACCGAGCGAGGTCGGCGTGGCCGGGCTGTCGTTTGGCGATGGGCTGCTGTTTGCCGCGTCGGGCTATCCCACCAAGACCCGTCTGGCGGTGCGCGTCGACGGGCGCGGCGATGTGACGGGCAGTCACATCGCGTGGTCGTTGCGCCGGCAAGTCCCGTATGTGCCCTCACCGGTTTTCTTCGAAGGGCATCTCTACACGGTGGACGACGGGGGCATGCTGTATTGTTTCGACGCCAAAACAGGCGAACCCACGTGGGAAAAACGCGTGGGCGGCCGGGTGCGGTCGTCGCTGGTGCTGGCGGCAGGCCGCATTTACTCCACGAACGAAAAGGGAGTGACGACGGTCTTTGCCGCCGATCCAAAGGCGTATCGTGAAGTGGCCACCAACACGCTCGGCGAGTTCAGCTACACCACGCCGGCGATCTCCGGCGGGCGACTGTTCATGCGCGCCGGAGGAAATCTCTACTGCATTGGTGCTGGCGGGGCGCAGTAGCCCGCATAAATCGTCGCAACCGTGATCGAGCTGAAGGACCTCCCACAGATTCAGAAAGGCCACAGATGCTGAGCCAGAAAACCGACCATCTGCGGTCTTTCTGAATCTGCGGGAAGCCTCGCCCGGTCCTATTTGCGCCACGCGCGGCGCTGTTCCGCAGACCGAAACGTCCACGCCACGATCCGGCTTTGTTTCTGGCCGTGCCGCATCGGGATGGTCCGAACCTCGCACGCCTTCACCCGGGACAAAGCCTGAAGCAGGAGCGGCACGTGGCCGGCCTTCGAGACCAGGGTCGTGAACCAGCGGCAGCTTTCAGCGCAGGTGACGCTTTCGGCGATCATGCGGCGGACAAAGGCCAGCTCGCCGCCCGGGCACCAGAGCTCGGTCGGTTGTCCACCGAAGTTCAGCACCGTCTCGCTCCGCTTTCCTCCTCCGAGGTTTTTCAGTTTCCTTTCGGTGCCAGAAGCCGCGGCCGCACCCGAGGTATGAAACGGCGGATTGCAGAGCGTGAGATCGAAGCGTTCACCCGGCAGGATGATCCCGTGGAAAATCGCGGTTGCTGAATTCTGCCTCCGGCATCCCACGAGTGGCGTCAGCGCGGCGTTCTCCGCCACGATTTTTTGCGCGTTGCGCAGCGCGACGGGGTCCAGCTCCGAGCCGATGACGCACCAGCCGTACTCGTGGGTGGCGATGATGGGATAGACGCAGTTGGCGCCGAGACCGACGTCGAGGGCGATGACCTGCGATCCGCGCGGGATTTTTCCATTCTGGTCGGCGGCGAGCAGGTCGGCGACGTGATGGATATAATCCGCGCGCCCCGGAATCGGTGGACACAGGTAGCCCGGGGGAATGTCCCAGCGCGCGATCCCGTAGAAATGGGCGAGGAGCGCGCGGTTGAGCGCCTTCACAGCGGCGGGATCGGCGAAGTCGACCGACTCACCGCCGTGCGCATGCGGTCGGACAAACGGCCCGAGCGGAGGAAAGCTCCGTACCAGTTGCTCGAAATCGTAGCGCGCGCCATGGCGGCTGCGCGGGTGCAAGCCGGCTTTTTCCTCGGGCGGCGGGGTTCTCATGGGAGGCTGGGCCGGGTCAATTCAGGTGACGTGCGTTTTACCTTTGAAAGCGAACCCACTGAATGGTGGAACCCGATATCCTGATCGGGCTTTGAACCGTACTCTCTAAAATCAGCCCGTTGGCGACAACGGGCTCCACCTCGGACTGAATCGTTACGGTTTGCCAGGGTCAGGTCGATCATCACGGCCGCAAACTTTGCCGCGCTCAGGTCGATAATCGACACCAGATTCGGGCGGCCGGGATGAAATGCGTCAAATGCTGGGACTCGTGCGCCTCTGGCGCGTTAGCGTTTATTAGCGGAGATTAGCGTTCCCCGTTCTCCGCTGGATTGGGTCCGGTTTGGGCTGTGCTTAGTTGGGAAAATCTTCCTGCCAAGAAAATCTTCCTACCCTCACTCTCCAACTTTTGGCAGAAAGAACGGGTCAGAAAAACCCTCCGCCTCCGACGCCGCTCCCTCCCCTCAAAACTCCTTCCGCGCGCGCAGCGAAAATGTCCGGCCCTGGGCGCCGAGGCTGTACATGTTGAGATCAAAGCCGCGCACCGCCCGGCCGTTGGGCGGCGGCAGGTTGTCCAGGACATTGTAGGACGAGAGGGTGACCGAGAGATTCTTGAAGCCGCGATAGGTGAAGGAAGGCGTAAAGATCGCGTAGACATTTTCACCCCAACCGGCGGTGGTGAATCCGTCGTTGAAATATTTGCCGATGACGTTGGCGCTGACGGACGCGCTGACGGACCGGTAGCTCCAACTGGTGGAGAAGTTGCCGCGCCAGACGGGGGTCCGATATCGGCCGGTGCGGTCAACGAAACCACGGCCCTGGTTGCGATCGTCCCCTGACTTGATGATCTGCGTGGCGGCGGCGCGGAAGCCAAAGTTGCCGTAGCGGGTCCGGGGCAACGCATAGCTGACACCGAAATCCCAATTGCGAGCCAGTTGAAAGCCGACGTTGCGGTAGTTGCCGTGGAAGTACGAAACCGGGCCCGGATTTTCGCGGCTGTTGTCGCGGACGATTGCGTCGGGATACAGTCTCATCCCTTCCGGTGAAAACAGATACTCGATTTCCAGCAGGCCGACGACGTCGCGCAGCTTGATGTCGAAATAATCGGCGCTGAAACTCAGGCCCCTGATCGCCTGCACCTCCAGCACCGCTCCGAAATATTGCACTTTGCCGTCCTCGGGCCCGAGATCGGGGTTGCCGCCGAGGCGGGCGTTATATTGGTGGGCGCCCTCCTGCGGGCGGAGCGGATCGACCACGGATAAACCACCGAATGCCGCGGTCGGGGTCTGGTAAAGCTGGCCGAAATCCGGGGCCTTGAACGACTCGGAGTAGGAACCGCGGAGGAGAACGTGGACGAGCTTGTTCGCCGGCAACCGGAGCAAGGCGGCCACCTTCGGTTTGGTGGTCTGCCCGAAGTCGCTGTAGTTTTCGTGGCGGGCGGCGAGTTGGACTTCGAGCCATTTTTGCACGGGCAACTTGAACTCGACGAAGACGGAATGTGTCTGGCGATGACCGCCGAACGGTGCGCCGCCGCTCGTACCGAGGTAGGCGACGGCGTTGGGACGGGCGTCGAGCGATTCCCGGCGAAACTCGTAGCCGGTGGCGACACCCACCTCGCCCGCGGACCGCAGCGGAATTTGCCAGACGTTGGCGGAGGCGGTGGCGTTGTAGGTGAAACTGTCCGCCAGGTTGTCGTTCATCCGCACCCGCGTGAACAGGCCGGGCACGAGGTCGGGGTTGTCGGAGGGGCCGAACGGATTGTAGGCGGTCGCGCGGGTCGTGCCGCTGAGGGCGGTTTGCAAATCGACCATGCGGATCTGGTCCTGCGACAGAATCGCCCGATTGTAGCCGTAACTCACGCCGCTTTCCCATTCCCAGATTTTCAAGGCGGTGCCTCGCAACCCGACCACGCCCATGGCCGACGCGGCGAGGACCTGCCGCTGGGGTCGGGCGCCCGTGGATTTGAAGTAGAACAGATTCGTTGGGCCGTTCACCAGTGAAACGCCCAGCGGATTGTAGGGATTGGTTGCCGGTAGTGTGAGACCCGTGGTGTTGTAGCCAAAAGGCTGGGTTTCGTAGTAGGTCTTGCCGCGATTGAACGTGAACTGCGCGAAGGCGGACAAGTTCGGGTTGAGTCGCCGATTGAGGTTGCCGTAGACGCTGGAGGAATCACTCGCCGGCGAGAGCTGCTGATCCTTCACCGGATCGTAGCGGTTTGCGTTGGGGATCAGCGTATTCGTGGTCCCGACATACGTAAAACCGGCCTTGGTCGGATTGGACGATGGTGCGCCACCCGTCACCACGTAGTATCCTCCAACGGTCCCAATCCCTGACGCTGTGGCTTGGGCGACGCTGAGAATGATCGGAGAGGGATTTTGAACCACGCTGAGGAAATTCGACCCCTTGACCCCGAGGTAGCGGAAGTCGGTGGAGGTGAGGCCGGTGTCCTGGAGAAAACTCGAGTGGCGGATCACATTTTCCGCGCCGACGGAGATGTCCCAGCCATTCTTGGCCACACCGGTGAATACACTCACGCGGCGGTTCAGACTGTCGTGTCCGGGGGTGTTGGTGGCGCTGAAATCCACGGACGTGCCGCTGTAGTTTTTCTTCAGGATGAGGTTCATCGCGCCGGTGATGGCATCGGAGCCGTAGAGGGCGGAGGAGCCGTCCTTGAGATACTCCACCCGCTCGACGGCGGAGAACGGCACGCTGTTGAGATTGAAGACCGACACGGGCGACCCGTTGATGCCGTTGGTCAGGCCATAGGGAACACCGCGCCGGCCGTTGATCAGGGTGAGGAAGCGGTTGGAGCCCAGCCCGCGGGGATTGGCGGTGACCGAACCGGTGACGAAGCCATTGGTGGTGAGCTCGGAATTGGTCGAGTCGCTGTTGAACGGAAGGCTCTGGATGAACTCGCCGACGGTGGTGAAGCCGCTGCGCTCGATGTCCACCGCGGTGTAGGTGACGACCGGCGCCGGGGTCTCGTAGTCGAGGCGTTTGATGCGCGAGCCCGTGACCTCGAAGGCCTCGAGGACCCTGGGTTTAACGGCGGTGGCGGGGTCGGTGGAAGTCACGGTGGTCACGGCTTCGGTGGTTGGAATCGGCCCAGGGGACGCGGCGGCGAACGCGGACGGAGGCAGGGTGGCGGCAACGACGAGCGAGCCCGCGAGGAGGTGAGTTTTCATTGTGGGTGGGTGAAGGGGTGTAACTGATCCAATGCGAAATAGCGCGCTCAGATCCGCCATCGGGACGAAAGTTTTTCCGGTGCCGGCGGTGGAAATCGTGAAGTTCTCGCCGCACGGACCATACGCTGGGTATGTTCGGCGCCGCCGCAGGCGGCTTAAGGTTTTGGCGGAGCCGCAACCTCCGCCGCCGCGATCTCCGCCCACGAGGGCGCGCGCCAGAGGTGGAGGTTGCCCCGAAAGTTCCAATAGGTTTTCGCGCCGAGAATATTGCCGTCGGGCGAAAAAGCCGACTGCCGGAACGCCGAGCCCTGGGCTTCGAGGGTGAGCACCTGCTCCCAGCTTTCCGTGTCCCACAGGCGCACGGCTTCGAGGCCGCCCGACGTGATCGCCAGCCGGCGGCTGTCGGGTGAAAACGCACTCCCATGCATCCCGGAAATGGTCCCGGTGAGGGTGGTGGCCGGCTTGAAACCAGGCACCGAATACACGGAGGTCGATGAAATCATCGGAGCCGCGAACAGGCGCCCGTCGGGTGAAAACCTCGCGCTGTCTTCACCTGCGGCCACCCCTTCGAGCGGGCGTTCGAGCCCGGAGACCAGGTCGATCAGCGAGCGGGCTCCGCGGTCAAGGGGAACCCCGGGGGGTTCCATGGGAAATGAAGTGGGCTTTTCGTTGGGGCGGACGAGGCAGAACCGGCCATCGGGCGACACGACATATTCGCCGCGCAGAGCGGCGCGTGGCCAGGCCCGCGTCTGCTGCCCGGTGGTCAGATCCCATTCGTACAGCCCGCGAACTGCGGCGTTTTTCTGATCCTCATAGCTCAGCAGGATCTTTTTTCCACCGTCGCGGAAGGCGATCGGCAGCACCCGGGCCGCGGGGGTGGCGAGAACGCGCTCCCGCGCTCCGCGCTGCCAGTTCCACACTTCGATGTGCCCGTCGGGCTGTGCGAAAGCCAGGAAGGGAGGGTCACTCGCCAGACGGAACGAACCGGATTTAGGAGTGAGCGAGGGGGCGGTAAAGACGCTCTCCTGATCGGCGAAATCGCGGCCGCGCCAACGTTGCACCTTGCGGCCCTCCAAGTCCACGGTGATGACGGATTGGCTGTCGGGTGCAAAGGCCCAGTCCATGGTCTGGGAATCAAGCCGGCTGTAAGCGCCGGGCGCCCGGGGAATGGTGGTATCCCAAAACAACACGGCGTCATCGCCGGCCGAACTCACAAGCGTGGTCTTGTCCGGCAGCAACTCAAGCGAGGTCACCGGGCTCTGATGCCCGCGCAGCGTCCGTTTAAGTTGCCGGGTGTCGACATCCCAGATCCTGATCGTCTGGTCTTGCCCTGCCGAAGCCAGGGTTTTGCCATCGGGCCAGAAAACGAGTCGGCTTACGGTGCTGCGGTGGCCGTTGAGGCTGCCGAGCATGCGGCCCGTGGCTGCGTCCCAAAGATGAATCGCCGTTTCGGCGCCGGAGGTGGCGGTGGCGAGGATCGTTCCATCGGGCGAGAAACGCATCGCAGGGATATGCTCGGCGGCGACCTTGGCCGTCCAGAGTTCCCGGCCCGACGCCACCTCGGCGACCCGGACGGATCCTTCCCAGCCTTCAATCGCCACCAGGCGGCAGTCCGGGGTGAACCTGATTGCGGCTCCGCCGAGGTGGGAAAATTTTTGCAGCACTTCCCCCGTGGCGACGTGCCAGAACGCCACTTCGCGGACCTGGGTGGTGAAAAAGATCGTTCCGTCGCTCGAAATGACGTTGGGCCCGCTGATGCCCTGTGCGATCGGCCAATCCCGCACGACCTGCCGCGTGGTGAAGTTCCACAAGGTCATGTGCGCGCTCGCTGGGTCGTTCGGGCTGCGCGTTTGAAACAGCAGCCAGGGTTCGACGGGGGAGAAGGCCGCGCGCACGACCGCGGTCCCGGCGGGCGCGGGCAGCGGCACGACCTGCTGCGTGGTGACATTCCACACGATCACCCGCGCACTCTCGGAGTTCTTTGGTTTGCTCGAACGGATGAGAAGCCAGGTTCCCGCAGGCGAAAAAACCGCGTTCTCGATCTGCTCCCCGACGGGAACGGGCAGCGGCGAAGGCTGGTGCGTGCGGAGATTCCAGAGGCCCGCATCCGGGCCGGAGATCGCGAGCCAGTTTCCGTCGGCGGATACCGAGAGCTGCCCTCGAATCGGTTTGTCCGACAGGCTCCAGGCCGCCTCGCTCCGGCAGAACTGCCAGAGGTAGCGCCATTCCCAGCCGCGGAGGTCGGTTTCGCCGGGCTTCGGGCGCTGGCGGTTGAGCAGCACCTGCGCGCGGCCGAGGTTGTCGATGGCGAGGGCCTGCTGCACAAGGTTCATGTCGCTGGCGTAGGACTGCCGGCGCATCGTGAGCGCCTGCGCTTCGGCACGTCCGCGGAGATCGGATTCCACTCCCCGCAGGCGGGCCTGTTCCTGCTCGCCGCGTCGCGCGGTTTTCTCAGAGGCGGTGGCGAGTTGCTGCGCTTGCATCGCCTCGCGCTCGGCGCGCGTGGCGCGAATCGCCTGCCACGTGCTCACGGCGGCGCCGAGCACAAGCACGACGCCGATGGCGGCCGCGGTCGCAAACGCGATCCGGTGGCGGCGGATCAGTTTTTGCAGCAGATACGCCTGGCTCGGCGGACGCGCGACGACCGCCTCATTGCTCAGGTGGCGCGACACATCGAGCGCGAACGCACTCGCGCTCTCGTAACGGCGCGTGCGGTTCTTCTCGAGCGACTTCATCACGATCCAGTCGAGGTCGCCGCTCAGCTCGGTGGAGAGTTGGTTGGGCAGCGTGCCGCGGAGCTTGGCGAGGACGGTGCGGTCCGAGAGTGCGAGGGTGCTTAATCGCGCCGAGGGCCGCGGCGGTTCGACTTCGCGGATGATCCGGCGGATTTCGTCGAGTCCGGCCTGCTGCATGCTCTTGGGATCGAACGGCGGCTTGCCGGTGATCAACTCGTAGAGGAGGACGCCGAGCGAGTAGACGTCGCTGCGGGTGTCGACATCGAGGCCGCTGAACTCGGCCTGCTCCGGGCTCATGTAGGCCGGCGTGCCGATGAACTGCTCGAACGCGGTGAACACCGTGGCATCGGTGAGGCGGCCCTGCGTCGCCTTGGCGATGCCGAAATCGATCACCTTGGCGACGGCAATGTCGTCGTGCTGCGCGACGAGGATGTTCGACGGCTTGATGTCGCGATGGATAATCCCCTTCTGGTGCGCGTGCTGGATCGCTTGACAGACGGAGATGAAGAGCTGCAGCCGTTGCTCGGTGGAAAGATTGTTGTCGTCGCAATAGCGCGTGATCGGAATTCCCCGCACGAGTTCCATGACAAAAAACGGCCGGCCGAGGTCGGTCGTGCCGGCGTCGAAGACCTTCGCGATATTCGGGTGGTCCATCAGCGCGAGTGCCTGGCGCTCGGCCTCGAAGCGGGCGACGACGGACTTGGTGTCCATGCCGAGCTTGATCACTTTGAGCGCGACGCGGCGGCGGACGGGCACCTCCTGTTCGGCCATCCAGACGACGCCGCAGCCGCCTTCGCCGATTTTTTCGAGGAGTTTGTAGCGGCCGATCTTGTCGCTGGGTTTTTCCTCGGGGGAGGCGGCCATCTGCTGAGTGGGCGGCGACGTGAGAAAACTCTGCGCGAGGTCGTGGGCGCGCAGCAACGCATCGATCCGTTCGGCCAGCGCGGCGTCACCGGCGCAGGCCTTCTCCAAATAGGCCGCGCGTTCCGCGCCGGTGAGCGCGAGTGCGCCGGTGAACACTTCTTTGTCTCGATTCATGGGGAGGGGTGGGAGGGCGCGTGCGGCCGAGCGGGCGTCGGCGGCAAGCGGGGGGGCGGAAACAGCGTGGGACGATTGGGCATGGAGACAAGGGTCGCGTAGTGAGTTGACAGGAGGAAAAATGCGGCCGGGAAACTCACCGGTGCTGTCCAAAGCGAAATTTCGAGTCCAAACCCGACAAGTTTTCGGAATTCTTTTTCACGGAGCGCACGGAGCTCCAATCCGAGGGCACAGAGCGACGGCAGCCACCCGCAGACGGTGGGTTTCGCACCGCATCTGTGGTCTTTCTGAATCTGTGGGAGTGTCCTTCATTCCTCTGTCCCCATTCCTCTGTCATGGGATTGGTCTTGGTTCCTGGTTGTTTCAGCATCGTTGAGACGGCAAAAAGAGGGTTGGCAAAAAAGCCCGACGCAGAACGCCGAGCGGTGACTGCGGAGAGGATCCCAGCATCGTCCCACGGATTCGAAACTTTTCTCACCCAGACACGCCAAATCCGTTCAGTTGCGGCGGCGTCGGCCGGGGCCCGCGGCGAAACCCCTCACTTGCTCAGTCGCCCGATCTCGTTGAACAGCCACGCGCGGGCGTAGGCCCAGTCGCGTTCGACGGTGCGGGTGGAAACGCCGCGGGTTTCAGCGATTTCCAACAGGGTGAGGCCGACGAACTGGTGCAGCTTCACCGTTTCGGCGAGGTGCGCGTCGTGGGCGGCGAGGCCATCGAGCGCCTCGTGGACGAGCAGGAGTTCGTCGTCGGCCGCAGGCGAAGCGACATCGAAACCGGTGGCGTTGGCGCTGACTTTTTCCAGTTCGCCGCCGTGGCGGAGCGCGCGGCGGCGGCGGGCGTTCTCAATCAGGATCCGTCGCATGGCCTCCGCCGCCGCGGCGAAAAAGTGCGCGCGGTTCTTCCACACCGGCTGCGCGTCGCCGCCGAGCCGCAGCCACGCTTCGTGGACGAGCGCGGTCGGCTGGAGCGTCTGGCCGGCGGACTCGCGCGCCATCTTCGCCGCGGCGAGTTTGCGGAGTTCGGAGTAAACCAGCGGGAGGATCTGGTCGGCAGCCTGCGCGTCGCCGGAGTCGGCGCGGTGCAGCAGGAGGGAGAGGTCGCCGGGAGCGGGTTCCGGAGGCGGAGGGGCGTCACTCATGGGGACAAAGCGGAACATTCAACGCTCAACGTTCAACTCCCAAGTCGGAGCTGGGCGATGATATTGTCGGAGATCTTGTTTTGAGCCACTCTCCGAGGTGGGGCTGGCTCTCCGAGCCGGCCTCCTTCGAGCCGGTGAATCGTTTGGAAATCAAGGCCGGTTCGGAGAACCGGCCCCACCTCGGAGCCCTCAAGATAAGCGGTGCGAAATCTCGGGGCTGATTACAAAACCGCCCAACGATTTCGTTTTAGGCCACATGAACTCAAGCTGGCCGCCGACCGTGGCCTTGGTTTTCCGCTCCGCGCGGAAAACTGCCGGAAAACTCCTCAGAACAGCGGCGCGTTGTTCTTCGGGTCGGCGAGCAGCGCCTCCCAGCGCGGGTCGCCGCGCAGCGAGGCATAGGCCGGCTCCACTCTTAGCAGGTGAACATTCAGACTGCTCGGGATTCGCAGTAGCCGGGCAATTTCGTCGATGGCGCGATCCTTGTCACCGATCCAAGCGTAGACTCGGGCGCGCACTCCGCTAATCGACACGCCCATGAAGGCGTTGCTGGCCTCCGGAATAATCTCCGCGGCCAGGGTAATCCGCCGCAGCGCCTCATCCTTGTTTCCCAAAATGGCCTCGACGACCGCGCCTTGTCGGAGGAGCTGGGTGTTGGTGGGGTCGAGTTCCAGCCTCGCGCGCAACCTCGCCGAAAGGTCCCCCAGCCGGGCGCGCACACCCTCCTTGTCGCCCAAGTCGCAGAGAACTTCCGCCACCTCGATTGCGGTGTGGTCGGACCTCGATAGTGAATGCGTCTGTGCCCCCGGGTCTTCAATGGTGGAGGGCCGGGCCCCGTCCAACCGCAAGTATTCAACGTAATCCTTGCGCCACGAGGCCAGCTCCATGTGCAGCCGAGCCATCTCGGGCGGTTGTGGCGTGCGCGCTTCCAGTCGGGCGAGCAGTTCTTCCATTTCCCGCGTTGAGCCTGTGGCACAATACAGCAGCCGCGCTTGTTCGACGGCATCCTCCCAGCGGCCCGGCCGGAGCCGAATCGCACGGCGTCCCTCAGCGATCGCCTCCTCGAAGCGACGGACCCGCCCGTAGATCCCCGCGAGCGCGCCGGCGTAGTCGGCATTACTCGGGTAGAGCAACGTCGCGGTCCGATGAGTGGCAATCGTTTCGGGCCACCGGCCCTGAATGAACTGTAGGGTGCCAAGCCGACCGAGCGTCTCCATATCGTTCGGTTGGAGCCGCAGCAACTTCTCGAACTGCTCGCTCGCACGAGCCGGATCATTCAGTCCGAATTGGTAATGGACGCCGGCCGAGCGGATCACCTCCGGTGATTCCGGCGCGAGCGCGAGCGCACGTTCGATGGCCGCCTTCGCCTTCGCCAGTCGGGCCGGAGTCAGGTCGTGACTCGCCGCGCTGATTTCCGAGTGCACCACCGCCAGTTCACCCCACGCCATCGCGAAGGTCGGATCAAGATCCACGGCCGTTTGGAGCCACCGCTCTCGATTTTGAAAATCGGCGCGCGTGCCGCTACGCCTCACCGCCCGCGCCTTGAGGTAGAGATCAAGGGCGGCGATGTTTTCCGTCGGTCGCCGCGCCAGGAGGTCCTTTTCCTGGGGTGAAATCGCCGCCTTGAGTTCACCTGCGATGGCCTGGGCCAGCTCGGACTGGACGGCGAAGTAGCCCGCCGCCGACATTTCGCGATCGAAATTTTTCGCCCAAACCTGCTCGTCCATTGCCGCGCGAATGAGCTTGCCGGTGATGCGCACGGTGTTGCCCGCGCGTTGCACGCTCCCCTCCAGCACGTAGGCGACGTTGAGCTCGCGCGCGATCTGCGGGATCTTCTTCTTCGTGCCGCGGTATTCCATCACCGATCTGCCAGGGACCACCTGGAGTTGGCCGATGCTCGTGAGGCTCGTCAGGATGTTGTCGTGAAAGCCGTCGGTGAAGAACTCGTTTTCCTGTTCCGTGCTGCGATTGGTGAACGGGAGCACGGCGATGGATTTTTCGGCGGCGGGCCGGGAAGGCGAGCCGGGGCCACCGCCCGACAGCAGGCCGACGGAGACCACCGCGCTGGCGATCATCCCGGCAATCACCAGCGCGCCTACTGCGACCGGGAGCCGGTGGCGGCGGAGGAATTTTCTGGTGCGATAGGCCACGCTCGGCGGACGAGCGACGACCGGCTCGTGGCGGAGGTGCCGGCCGAGGTCGAACGCGAGATCGCTCGCGGTGGCGTAACGGCGCGCGCGATCCTTCTCGAGACAGTGCATCACGATCCAATCGAGGTCGCCGCTTAGCTGCGTGGAGTGTTGGGTGGGCGCGGCACCGCGGAGCTTCGCAAGCGCCGTGCGATCGGCGGCGGCGAGGGTGCTCAGGCGCGTGGAGGGCCGCGGAGGATCGACCTCACGGATGATACGGCGGATCTCGTCGAGCCCGGCCTGCTGCAGGCTCTTCGGATCAAACGGCGGGCGGCCGGCGAGCAATTCGTAGAGGAGCACGCCGAGCGAATAGACGTCGCTGCGCGTATCGACCTCCAGGCCGCTGAACTCGGCCTGCTCGGGGCTCATGTACGCCGGCGTGCCGATGAACTGCTCGAACGCCGTGAACAGCGTCGCATCCGTGAGCCGGCCCTGCGTGGCCTTGGCGATACCGAAGTCGATCACCTTGGGCACGGCGAGGTGGTCGTGCTGGGCGATGAGGATGTTCGACGGTTTGATATCGCGATGGACGATGCCTTTTTCGTGCGCGTGCTGGATCGCGTGACACACTTGACTGAAGAGCGCCAGACGGTCCGCGGTCGAAAGATTGGCCTCGTCGCAATAGCGCGTGATCGGCACACCGCGCACGAGCTCCATCACGAAATACGGCCGGCCGGTGTCGGTCGCGCCGGCATCGAAAACTTTGGCGATGTTGGGATGATCCATCAGCGCGAGCGCCTGCCGCTCGGCCCCGAAGCGCGCGATCACCTCCTTCGTGTCCATGCCGAGCTTGATGACCTTTAGCGCCACGCGACGCCGCACGGGCTCTTCCTGCTCGGCCATCCACACGACGCCACAGCCACCCTCGCCGATTTTCTGGAGGAGCTTGTAGCGGCCTATCTTGTCGCTGGGTTTTTCCTCAGGCGACTTGGTCTCGCGTGGGACGAAGGCCGTGGGCAGGGCGCGTTCGGCCTCCGCGAAGCCGGCGAGCAGTTCCTCCACCCGGACGCGCTGGGCCGGATCCTCCGCGCACATCTTCCCGAGGAAGGCGCCGCGTTCGGTGGCCGGCAGGGCCCGCGCCTCGGCAAAAACGGTTTCGTCGGAACTCATGGGCGGGAAACGGTGCGGGAAATTGGGGAAATGACCAATGACCACTGACCAATGACCAATGTTCAATGGCAGGGTGGAGATACTATTCGGCGGTGAGTGCGGGTGGCAAGGCTACGACTGTTTTTCGAATCTCTGGCGCGATTCAGCCGCTCGTGTTTGCCCACAGAAATTCAGGCAGACAAGCTGTTGGCAAAAAGATGGCGGGTAAAAGATGGAATCCGCGGCAACGGGGTTGGCATTTTTTTACCCGCCATCTTTTTGACTCTGCCCGGACCGGCTCCGTGTTGTCCTTGGTCGTGCTTGCCGGAAAGTCGAGACGACGGACGTTTCGACTTCTGGGCAGTGACCCAGCTTGTCCGCCGGAGGAGGGTTGCCCTTCGACTCCGCTCAGGGCCTTGGGACATCTGCCGAAAAGGCGGCCTCCTGCCGCAGCGAAATATTTCCGGGCGAGGCCTCCCGCAGATTCAGAGAGACCGCAGATGGCCGGATGTCCGCCTCAGCATCTGTGGCCTTTCTGAATCTGTGGGCGGTCCTGCATTTTGGTCACGTTCGCGACGATTTCAAACCACTGATTCTCCCAGAAGGAAACGGAGAGAACGGAGAAGGGCTGTTTCTCTGGGCTTTTTCTCTGTTGCCTCCGTTATCTCCTGTTAAATGTCTGGGTTTGGTTGCGACCCTGAGCTGTGTTGGGAAAGATGCGGACTACCGCGAGCTCGGGCTGCCCGCCAACATCGTCTTGGTGGTGACCTCGGCTTGGTCCCGCACGCTGAAGTAGAACGTCTGCTTCAACTGGGCCGCCACCGGCCGGCCGTCCTTCAGCGCCGGCGTGAAGGTCCACTTTTTGATCGCGGCGAGGGTCGCCTCGTTGAACTCAAAATTGCTGCTGTTGACGACATTGGCCTTCGTCACGGCTCCCTTGGCGTCGACCGAGATGGCCACGGTGACTT
>SXSC01000170.1 GCA_005792355.1 Opitutaceae bacterium | reverse complement strand
TGAATTTGCGGCATTCGTCTCCCTTGCCACGGCTGGTTCCCGCCTTCAATCCCGGACCGGCCCAACTCAGGTTCAGGTCTCTTTTTCGTTCCTCTCTCCACCTCTTCGCTTCAGGTGCAGGTCAGGATGTCTGAGGCTAAGCAACATCGGTCAGTAAACAATTGTGATCGGCGCCTGATCGGCCAACCGGAAGCGGCCCGCAATTCTGGTGGCGAATAAACTTTGCTCGATCAGGCACTGCGGAAGATGGCGGAACTTTCGTCTGGCCGCGCTACTCCCAAAAGCTACACTTTGTTGTCACCGACGGGGTGCCTCGTACCTCCCATCATTCACCGCCGCACTCCGTCGCGCTGTCGTCGTCCTTTCGTCGCTATGAAATACCTCTCTGCCCTTCTCGGTCTGATCGTGTGCATCCTGATTGCCGCGCTGCTCTATCAGCGCCAACAGTCCGCCGGACTGCACACTTCCCTCGCCACACTCGGCAAAGATCGCGACGCGATGAGCGCCGACCTGCGGAAACTTAACAGCTTGGTCGTTGACCTGCAGAGCCGTTCGGCGGCGACTGCGGACGCCGCGTCAAAGGCAGCCCGGGCCGGCCAGACCGTGCCCGCCAAAGCGGCGAGTTCGCCTCAGCCCGCCGAGCCGGTGGCGCGACCGGGCGTCACAGTGAATGCACCGGCCGGTTGGGGAAAAAACGGGGCCAAACCCGAGTCTTATGTCGTCGGCGTCGACAGCCTCCAAACATGGGGCGGCATGCCGAGCGCCTACGTGGAGTCCCTTGCTCCGACGGTCGAGGGAGGCTTTGGCGGAATGATGCAAACGATCGCGGCCGATAATTTCGTCGGCAAACGCGTCAGGCTGAGCGGCTGGATGAAGACGGAGGAGGCGAATCAGGGTGGGGGTCACCTCTGGCTGCGTATCGACGGTCAAGAGCGCGGGCAAACACTCGGCTTCGACAACATGGACAACCGGGCGGTCAAAGGCACGACCGACTGGCAGGAAGCGTCCGTGGTGCTTGATGTCCCCGCCGGCGCCTCGGCGCTGGCCTACGGCTTTTTCGTTTCCGGTGGGGGCAAGATGTGGGTCAACGGACAGAAAATGGAGGAAGTCGGACCCGATGTGCCGACGACGAATATGATTACCAAAAAAGCTCTGTCGAAAACGCCCAACAATCTCGGTTTCGATCCCAACCGCCCCAAATGAGCACGTGATTTTGGCTGGGCTCGACCCAGCCGATGAGAAGCCGCCCGGATCAGGCCGCTGCCGGGCAAAAGGGTTCGTCCAACGCATCGCATGGCGCTCCAGATACTGCTACATCGGCGGCGACAGCGCGCCGTTGTTCCAAAACACTTCGCCCTTTCGGTAAGTTTCATCCCAGTCCATGGTCGTGCGTTTTCGTTTCGGATTACCCCACGAGAAAGCCGGCGAAGGACTGCCAGGCCGCGGAATTGCCGATCGCGGCGCGAACCGGGCCGGAGAGGAGCAGGATTACGCCGCCCCAGATGTAGACGGGATGCACCCGCCGGCGGGATTTCCAATCGTGGACCATGGCGACGACGACGAAGATCAACGTGAGAAACATCGCGAGGACCGACCGCTTGTCCACCATGCGAGAGATGGCCGGAGTCAGCAGGCAGATCGTCCCGAGTAAGATGAGCCGCCGATGGAGTTCAGGTTGGCGCCGTTTCCACAACCCCACGCCAACGAAACCGCCGAACATCAGCGTCTGGCCGAACGGGAAGATCATGAACGCGAGCGGCACCATGCCGTCGGCGCTCGCCCCGCTGCGCGCGCCATAGACGGCCACCATGAAGCCAAGGATCACCACGAACGCCGCCAGCACCGCCCCGAAAATCCCGAGGCGTTTGTGCAAATCGACGCGATCGGCCCGGACCAAGCCGCTCTGGACAATCAGCAACACCAGCCACGCCGTGAACACCAGGCCGTGCACATGCAGCAGCGGTGACAGCGGCGGCGAAGGATGAACCGGCTTGAAAAAATAAGTCGGACCAAAGCCGACAAACGCGGTGAGCAGGCACGCGACCGCCATGCCGGTATGAAAAATCCGGTCGCGGCGCGCGGGGCTCAGCGGGGTGACAGGAGTGGAGCCTGTAATCATGGGGTCGAACTGCGCGGGGTTAGGGGAGCGGGGCGGAAGGCACCCAACCAGATCGACTGCCGGATGAACACTTAATTTCGACGAGGCCGATTCTCACCGCAACCGCACGGATGATCCTAGTCCTAGCCCGGCGACTCCCGATTGACATCGCGCCGACGCCAAACTGAATCACGCCATGAATTGGGACGAAAAATACCAAAAGGGCGAAGTGTTCTGGAACAGGGGTGCGCCTTCGCCACCGATGAAGCAGTATCTCGATCGTCACCCCGCGCGGGGGCGTACGCTGGTGCCGGGCTGCGGCCACGGACATGAAGTGGCGCTGGCAGTGGAACATGGGTTGGACGCGACGGGGCTGGACATCGCACCGACGGGAGTGGCGGAAGCGCGCGCCCTGTACCCCCAGCTGGCGGAGCGCTTCGTGGTTGGAGACTTGTTTAATCCCTCAGCCGAGCTCCGCGGCGCCTTTGATGTCGTGTTGGAGCACACCTGCATGAGCGGGCTGCATCCGACACTGCGGGCCAGCTACCGGCACGGCATTGACCTGACACTGCGCCCGGGGGGCTTGCTGATCGGTGTTTGGTTCATCAATCCGGACCTCGATCCGGGTGACGAAGGGCCGCCCTTCCCTTTCAGCGTGCCCGATTTGACCGCGCTGTTCGCCGACGGCTACAAAATCATGGATGACTATGAGCCGGACGTGGTGTTCAGCGGACGCGAGGGCCGGGAGCGGGTGCGCGTGCTCAGGCGCGTGGGTTGAACTCTGCGCCACGAATCCACCCCGCCCTTCATCCTGGCCGTGGGCATTCAGACGATCTACGTCTTACCTCTGAAAGCGAACCCACTGAATGGTGGAACCCGATGTCCCCATCGGGTTTTGAGCCATCCGCTCGCAAACCAGCCCGTTGGGCCAACGGGCTCCACCACTCATTGCATCATTCCGGCTGAGAGGTGCTGCCGCTGCTGGCAGGAATCGCTCACGCAACTGGCGCTGATCGTCGATCCCGAGAATCCGATCTGAAGCCAGGTTGGTTTGTTTCGTGGGCCGTGGACAGACGATCCAACCTCGCTCCATCAGCGCCTGCGTTTTCCGCATAGACTCCGGCGGCCGGAAGGTGGTGTTATCTCACCGGTCGCAGCCCGCCTTGCCGCCACTCCACCCCAAACTCCGATGATGCCACGCCTCCTCTCCGCCAGCTTGTTTTTCGTCGCAGTCGCGCTGGCCGGAGCCGCGCCCGCCACTACCACGGCGGCGCCCGAGGGCTGGCGCACCGCGGTGATCCGCGACGAAATTGCCCCAACATTTCGTTACGACCCGACAGGCGGCCCGGCGCGCGACGGGGCCTTTATCATCGAGTCGGACCAACGCGCGGGATTGATCGGCCGCTGGACCACGACTGTTCCCATCACCGGCGGCCGCCACTACACGTTCCAATCCCTGCGCCAGGTCAAGAACGCCGACGGCCGCCGTTCCTCGGCCGTGCGCATCCTCTGGCAGGACGCGAAGGGCAAGCCCGTCCTGCACGACGAGGCTTCCACCGCTTCGTACAAACCTGGCGAGAAACCGCGTGCCGAGCCAGAATACCCCACCGATCGCGCCACCGACGCCCGCGGCTGGACCCACGTCGCCGATGTGTACCGTGCCCCCTCCCGGGCCGTGCAGGCGGTGATCGAACTGGAGTTCCGGTGGGCGGCCCACGCCCGCGTGGAATGGGCGCAGGTCGCGCTGACGGAAACGCCCGCGCCGACGCCGCGCATCGTGCGGCTCGCCGCGGTGCACTTCGTGCCGCGTGACGCCCGTACGCCGGAGGCCCGGCGCGCCGCGTTTGTCCCGATGATCGAGGATGCGGCCCGGCAGCGCGCGGACTTCGTGGTGCTCCCGGAAGTCGTCACCTTCGGCGGCGGCTCGACCTACGCGGGCGTCGCGGAGCCCATCCCCGGACCCTCGACCGAGTTCTTCGGCGCGCTCGCCCGGCAGCACAACCTCTACCTCGTGCCCGGCCTCGTGGAGCGCGACGGGCACCTTATTTACAACGTCGCCGTGCTCATCGCCCCCGACGGTCGGCTGATCGGCAAGTACCGGAAGATCTGCCTGCCCCGCGGCGAGATCGAGGCCGGGATCACTCCGGGGCACGAGTATCCAGTTTTTACCACACGCTTTGGCACCGTCGGCCTGATGGTCTGCTACGACGGCTTCTTCCCCGAGGTGGCGCGCGAATTGAGCAACCGCGGCGCCGAGGTGATCGCGTTTCCCGTGATGGGCTGCAACCCCCTCCTCGCCGCCGCGCGCGCCTGCGAAAACCACGTCTACGTCGTCAGCAGTACGCACACCGACGCCAACCAGGACTGGATGACTTCCGCCGTCTTCGGCCAGGACGGCAAGACCCTCGCGCAGGCGCAGACCTGGGGCACCGTGGTCGTCGCCGAAGTGGATCTGAATCGGCGCCTCCACTGGTCCAGCCTCGGCGATTTCAAAGCCGAGCTCCCGCGGCACCGGCCCTGACCGGATGAAGATATCAAGGTGAGTTCTTTTTGGCCCCGGCACCCGAGCTACTTTCCCGGCGCGCCGGGCGGCGGCGGGCGCTTTACCGGCCCGACGTCGGCCTTGCTCAAACCGACGGTCGCCACCGGCCTGCCGCCGCAGGACATCCACCGCATCGAGCCCTTCCCCTCCGTTCAGCTCTCCACTTTCGTCCGGGCTTTCAGGTAACTATGAATTCCCTGCGCCGCTTTCCGCGCGTCGCGCACCGCATGCACCACCAGACTCGGGCCGCGCACTGAATCCCCGCCGCAAAACACCCCCGGCAGATTGGTCATTTGGTTTCCATCGATCTTGATTGAGCCCCAGCGGTCGGTCGCCAGCGGCGTCGCGTCGTTGCCTGAGACGAACGGCGTCGGGTCGAACCCATAGGCCACGATCAGAATGTCTGCCGGCACCACGAAATCCGAACCCGCCACCGGTCGCGGCGAACGACGACCCGAGGCGTCCGGCGCCCCCAGTTCCATCCGCCTGCAGCGCACGGCGGTGACCGCTCCGCCGGGTCCCGGAATAATCTCGACCGGATTGGCGAGAAATTCGAACCGCGCTCCTTCTTCGATCGCGTTGGCGTACTCCTTCCGGCTGCCCGGCATGTTGGCCAGGTCCCGGCGATAGATGCACACCGCCTCCCGCGCCCCGCTGCGCAACGCCGTCCGCAGGCAATCCATCGCCGTGTCCCCGCCCCCCAGCACCGCCACGGACTTGCCCGTCACCTCGATCGGCGGAATATCCACCAGCGGCGATTTCACGTTCTTCTGGATGAGGAACGGCAACGCGGCCGCGATTCCGGTGAGTTCCGCCCCGGGCAAATCGAGAGGTTTGGGCCGCTGGGCGCCAAAACTCAGAAAGACCGCGTCGTGGTCGTGGCGCAGCTGATCGAGCGAAGTGTCCCGGCCGATCTCCACCCCAAGCCGGAACTTGACCCCGCGCTTCGTCAAAAGGTCGATCCGCCGCTCGACGATTTGCTTGTCGAGCTTGAAGGCCGGGATGCCGTTCACCAGCAGCCCGCCCGGAATCATCTGTGACTCGTAGATCGTCACCTCGTAGCCGGCCTGCGCGAGTTCATCGGCGCACGTCATGCCCCCGGGCCCGGAACCGACGATCGCCACGCGGAAACCGTTCGACGGGACCGGGGTGACCTCGACCGCGCCATGGGCGAACGCGTAGTCATTGATGAACCGCTCGATCGCCCCGATGGCCACCGGATCGGTCCGGGCGCTCAGGATACAGGCGCTCTCACACAGTTTCTCCTGCGGACAAACCCGCGCGCAAATTTCGGGCAGATTGCTCGTGGACCGCGAGATCTCCGCCGCCGCGAGAAAATCCCCGCGGGCGGCGAGCGCCAGCCACTCCGGGATGCGATTCGTCAGCGCACAGCCCTGCCGGCACAACGGATCCGGACACTGGATACAACGGCTCGCCTGCGCCCGCACCGCCGCCTCGTCGTAACAACCGTAAATCTCGGCAAAATCAGATATCCGCTCGGCCGCCTCCCGCTTTGGCGCCGTCATGGCCGGAATTTCCGCCCAGGCATACTTGGGATTGTCGGCTGGGATTGGCGGCGGGACGGCCGGCGCCGGCAGGGGGTCGGGGTGGTTGGGGGGCATGGGGCGAAGGGGCTTTAAGGATCGATCCTGATCGGGCGGGTTTCCCACGATTCAATCTCCTTCCTCTTTGTCTTTCGCTTTCGGCACGTGCTGGCGTATTTTTTAAAGGAGCAAGCGGCGAGAGAACGACGCGGCAGAGTACGACATTGGGTGCGACAAAAACCGTGCGGTGAAATTTACCGGTGGCTAGACCCGCCAGCTTTGCAGGATTCGGATGTAGTTTGCACGCTCGAATGCGGCGGGATCCGGGCAGTGGCGCAGATCCAGCGCACCCCGGAGCTGATCGATGTTTTCGTAGCCGCGTTCGGTCAGCCAGTCCTTCAGCCCGACCAGCAAGGTCGAAAGAATCCGTGGCCCATGGCGCAGCAGCACCGAGACCAACTGCACCGCGTGCGCACCGGCCAGCAGCGCCTTCACGATGTCTTCCGTCGTGTGCGCCCCGCCGCTTGCCGCCAGCGAACCGCGCACGCTCGGCGCCAGAATGGCGAGCCAGCGAAGGCGCAACAGGAGCTCGGTTGAATCCGACAACCGGAGCTGCGGCTGCACCTCCAAGTCTTCAATGTTGAAGTCCGGCTGATAAAAACGGTTGAAGACGACGACCCCTTTCGCCCCGACATTCTCCAACTCCGCGACGAAATTCGCCGGCGAGGTATGAAACGGCGACAACTTCACGGCCACCGGAATGGTAACGGCGCGCACGACACTTCCCACCGTCTCGAGCATGTCGGCCTCAATCTGATCTCCCGCCACCGCCGGGTCGCTCACGAGTTGGTACAGATTCAGTTCAATCGCATCCGCCCCGGCCGACTGAAAGCGCTGGGCGTAGTCCGTCCAGCCACCGGGCCGGCAGCCGTTGAGCGACGCAATGACCGGAATCGTCAGCGATTTCTTCAGGTGCTCAATTTGGCGCAGGTAGTGATCCGGCGTAAGCTGATACTCCGTAAACGTCGGGAAATACGACGTGGCCTCGGCATTGCTCTCGGCCGAGGTCTCGACGTGATAAACCAGCGCGCGCTGCTCGGCGTCGATTTGCTCCTCGAAGAGCGAACGCATCACGATCGCGGAAGCCCCGGCGTCCTGCAGCTGGCGGGCCACCGCGGTGTTGTCGCAGAACGGCGACGCGCCGACCACGAGCGGGTTTTCGAGCGTGAGTCCCAGATACTTCGTCGTGAGGTTCATTTGGAGGGGTGACCGTGGTTATTCCCGCCCTGCGGTGCGGCGAGATGTTGATAGAGCGCGTAGTGCTGGCGGACCTGGGCCTGCGCCAGCGCGGCCAGCTCGTCGGCCCGGGCCGGCGCGATATTGCGCAGGATGCCGAAACGCGTTTCGTTGGCCGTGAACTTGCTGAGGTCGACCTTGGGCACACCGGAGTCGAGCTTCAGTGGGATCTCGCCCTTCGCGGCCAGGCGCGGATCGTAGCGGAAGAGAGGCCAGTAGCCGGAATCCACCGCCAGTTTCTGCTGCTCCACGCCAAGATGCAGCGGGAAGCCGTGCGCGATGCAGTGCGAATACGCGATGATCAGCGCCGGCCCGTTGTAAGCCTCGGCCTCGCGCATCGCCATCACCGTCTGGCTGTCCTTGGCCCCGAAGGCCACGCGCGCCACATAAACGTGCCCGTACTGCATCGCGATCAACGCGAGATCCTTCTTCGCGACCCCCTTGCCGCCGGAGGCAAACTTGGCGACCGCACCGAGCGGCGTCGACTTTGACGACTGCCCGCCCGTGTTGGAGTAAACCTCGGTGTCGAGCACCAGCACCTTCACGTTCGCCCCGGAAGCGAGCACATGATCGAGGCCGCCGTAACCGATGTCGTAGGCCCACCCGTCGCCGCCCACGATCCAGACCGTCTTCTTCACCAGGTCATCCGCCAGCGCGAGGAGCCGGCGTCCGTCCGCCGTGTCCAGCGGGCGCAAGACCGCTTTCAATTCCACCACCCTCGCCCGCTGCGCCGCAATGCCCGCCTCCGTCGTTTGATCGGCTTGCAGCAGGGCGGTGACGGCGTCAGGTCCCACCCGGGCCGCCAGGCGTTGCAGGAGTTCGCGCGCCGTCTTCACGCGCTGCTCCACCGCGAGGTGCAGACCGAATCCAAACTCGGCGTTGTCTTCAAAGAGCGAGTTCGCCCACGTTGGACCGCGGCCCTCCTTGTTCGCGCAATACGGGGTCGTCGGCAGGTTGCCCCCATAGATCGAGGAGCAACCCGTGGCGTTGGCGATGAGCAGCCGGTCCTTCATCGGATCTTCCGCATTGAAGACGCACGCATGGTCGAGGTGCTCGTCGATCCAGCGCTCCAGGAACTTCAGTTTGCCAAAGTCGACCACGAACCCGTTTTCATCCAGCGCCTCCGCGCCAAAGGTGATCGCAATCGACCAGTTGTGCCCGTGAATCAACGCACAGTGCCCGTCGTGCCGGTGCTGCCGGTGGGCCCAAGGACTGTCGGAGTAGATCTTCTTGCAGGTGGTCATGCCGCGCCCGGGAGTGGATCACTTTTTTC
>SXSC01000169.1 GCA_005792355.1 Opitutaceae bacterium | reverse complement strand
GCGAAGACCGGACTCATCGTGGTCGAGGATCCCCAGACGGGCGCCGTGATGATCCAGCGGAGCACGCCCTCGCGCGCGCCGCCGGAGGCCCCGTCCGCCCCGCCGCCCGAAACACCCAAGACCGCCCAACCTCAAACCAAAGAATCCTCTCCTATGAAGAAACGCACTTTTATTTCCCTTGTCGCCGGTTGGCTCCTCGCCGGCGCTCCCGCGGCCAACGCCCAAAGCACTCCCGCGCTCCAACCGCCACCCGTTTCGACCGAGGCGCCGATCGCGCTTTCCCCATTCGAGGTGAAAACGGACAAGGACATCGGTTACCAGGCAACCAACACGCTCGCCGGCGGCCGCCTGTCGACCGAGTTGAAGAACACCCCGGCGGTCGTGGGCGTCCTCACGAAGGAGTTTCTCGAAGACATCGGCGCCACCAATATGGAATCGTTCATTACTTGGGCTGCGGGCATGGACCTCGGGGACGTGGACGACGGCGTCAGCAATGTCTTCCAGTCACCGCAGGTGAGAGCGCGCAGCCTCGCGTCGCACTACTTCAGCTTTACCAAGAACTACTTCATGACGTACACCTCGACCGACGCCTACAACCTGGCCCGGGTGGAAGTCGCGCGCGGTCCAAATAATCTGCTCTATGGCGACGGCGCTCTTGGCGGCATGCCGACCTTCCTGACCAAGAAGGCCGAGATTGGCTTGGGACAAAACAAACAAAGCATACAAATCCGTTATGGCGATTGGGGCGGCTTTCGGGTGAGTGCCGACGTCAACCGGTCGCTCAACGACCGGCTGGCCGTGCGCGCGAACGTCGTGCGCGAACGTTCGAATGGCTGGCGCGACGATGGCGGCGATGTGAATCATCGTAATGGCGTCGATCTCGCCGTCACCTATCGGCCCTATCGGAATACGACCATCCGCGCCGGCTTCGAATACGGCTACGTCGGCGGCAGCGGCGATACGTGGTACTTCAGCGACCAGGCTTCCAACTGGGACGGGATCACCACGTTTAACAATCGAACGGCCGGCGCGGTGGGCAACGCGACCGGCACAAGCCAGCGTGCGACTGGCTCGTCTTATCTGGTTTTCAACCAGCATGCGCCCACTCGGGGCATCCTGGACTACCGGGGGGAGGTAAGTTCCATCGGCACCGGGCTGACGCTGCTGCCGCAGGACTACAGCCTTGCCGAGTACCGCCCGGACCGCGCCACCAGCGCGACGCGCTTCCCGCAACTGGCAAGCCGTGGCGCCCGCACTGGACCGCGGGGAGTGATGAACGAAGTGCATTTCCGTGCCTATACCGCGTCGCTGGACCAGACGTTTTTCGATGGCCGCCTGGCGCTGAACCTAGCTGGGGTCTTCGAGCCGCGGGTCCAGGAATTTAAGGCGCAGAACCGCTGGGGAAACTACCGGCTCGATCTGACGGAGACGCTGCCGAATGGTGCTCCGAATCCCTTCTTCAAGCGGGCCTTTGAGGACAGTGTCGGTGAGCACCGCGTCTCCCGCAACTGGACGCGTGACTATCGCGGCGCGGCTTCCTACCGCTTCGAGATTCCTCGGATCACGGAGCAGCGGATCATGGTGATGGCCGGTGAGCGCCAGGATCCCTACCAGTGGAAGGGGGACCGGTTCTACTGGGTGAACAACCCGGCGCTGGCCAATTTCCAAGCTGGCCAGAACCTGGTGCGCCTGCGTCGCTATTGGGGGCAGCAATCGCAGTACCCCTGGGTCGATCCGATCGACAGCAACGGCATCGACGTCGATGCGCGCATCTACCGCGGAGGACGCACCCTCCAGGGGATCAAATATCAACAGGCCGCCCTGGTCGGTTCGTATCTCAAGCGGACGCTGCACACGATCATCGGCCTGCGCCAGGACACGTACTGGACCGACGGGCTGTCGTCGTTTTCGACCGCGAACGACTGGCGGGCCTTCGGCGTGGCTCCGACAACGGATTATCTGCCGGCACGCCTCTCCGATCCGAAGGACGCGAGCGGCAGACCCATCCCCCAGCTCAGGGACCCGACGGGCAACCCGACGTATATCCTGAACAGCGAACGCGCGGATCTCGTCGATCCCTCCCGACCCCACGATTCCAAGACCAATCCCTACCAATACGAGCAGTGGCCGCAGCAGAGGACGGTCAGGACGAAGACCGCCGGCTTCACCTGGTTTCCGATCAAGCAGGCAGGGATTTTCGGAAACGCGGCCGAGGGCTTCCGCGTCGAAGGCGGGGCGGCCAGCATCTACGGTCAGGTGTACGCACCGAGTTTCAACCAAGGCCGGGACATCGGGGTGCGGCTCGAACTGCTGGACGGGAAACTCTACGGCTCGTTCAGCTATTATAAGAGTACGCAGAGCGGCGGCACCATCGGCGCGCCCGGCCAGCCGGCGTCCATCTGGACGAACGCGCGCAATGCATATCGGGACCTCCGCGACGCCGCGCTCGGCGCCGGCAACGCCAGCCTGGCCGCGGTTTACAACACCAAGCAAGCCGAAGCCGATGCGAAGTTTCAGCTGATCCCGGCCGGAGGAGGCCTCAGGGAGTGGAGGGTCCTGCAAGCGAACGGTTTCGAGTTCGACCTCACCGCGAACCCGACCCGCAACATCCGGCTTACGGCGAACCTCACGCTGCCGAAGGCCCAAGGCTACGAGGCGTATCGCGACACCAAGGCGTACGCCGCCCAGTACATGGCGCTGTGGCAGGGTTACGTGAACGAGTTGCGGCCGATTGCCAGCACGACGGCCGCGGCGAATTCGATCCAGACCAATCTCGACAACTTGCAGTCCACGTTCGACGGCGCGCCGGATGGCGTGGACGAGGCCGGCACGAGCAAATACCGCGCGAACTTCTATGCCACGTATCTATTCGGCGACGGGTGGCTGAAAGGGCTTCGCGCCGGAGGCGGCGCACAGTTCTTCGGCCCCTCGCAACTGGGAACCGCCAAGGCGGTTTACGGGGTGAACCCGGCCACGGGGTTGGTCGGCTTCCGTACCCCCGATCGTTTCGACCGCTACTTCCGGCCGTCTTATTATCTCGTGACCGCTTCGATGAACTACGGATGGAAGATTGGAAAGGTCCGTTACAGCGCGCAACTAAACGTGTCGAATCTCCTAAACGAGGACAAACTGATCTTCACGAGTTTCTCCAACCGCACGTTCCTGGATCCTGCGACCGGGCAGACGACCGGCCGGCAGGTCCCGAACGGCTACCAGTGGATTCCCCCGCGCCAGGTCAGCGTGAGCCTCAGCGCCGGGTTCTGAAGCGCAGCCTTCGCCGGTTGGGGGAGTGCGCCATCGGCCGCCAGCGCGCGCCGATGGCTCGATTCCCTCCTCCGCGCGGCCCAAACCCTGCAGAATCCAGGTTCCTTCCAGTTGAGAAACGACGATCGCGACTGCATTGTAGCGCAGGCTTCCAGCCTGCTTTGGCGGAGCGGCCGGCTGGATGCCTGCGGTACTCGCGGCACCCGCCGCGCGCGGT